>NZ_JAINEZ010000059.1:0-33093 GCF_019873065.1 Sphingobium sp. PNB | reverse complement strand
GGAGGGCGAGGGACAGATCGGCCTGTCGCTGCACGCCGACCGCCTGCGCGTGATCGAGACGGGACCGGCGTTGCGGCAGGCCCTGGTCGACCTGATCGACGGCGCGCGGGAGAGCCTGAAGCTTTATTATTATATCTTCGCCGCCGACGGCAGCGGGCAACTCATCCTCGACCGGCTGATCGCGGCGCGGGGGCGCGGCGTTGCGGTCACGCTGATGATCGACGCCTTCGGATCGGGATCGACGCCGCTTGCCTTCTTCGATCCGCTGGTGGCGGCGGGCGGGCATTTCGGCCGCTTCGGGGCGCGGCGCTCGACGCGCTACCTGATCCGCAACCATCAGAAGCTGGCGATCGCCGACGACCGGCGGCTGCTGACGGGCGGCTTCAACGTCGAGGACGGCTATTTCGGGATTCCGGCGGAGGATTGCTGGCACGACCTGGGCCTGCTGGTGGAAGGGCCGCAGGTGCAGGCGATGACAAGCTGGTACGGCCAGCTCTGGCGCTGGGTGTCGACGCGCAAGCAGCGATTCCGCACGCTGCGCCGCATGGTGCGCAACTGGCACAGCCCTCTCCACACCGCGCCGGGCGAGCCGATGCGCTGGGTGATCGGCGGTCCCACCCGCCGGCTCAGTCCCTGGGCGCAGCTTGTGAAGCATGACCTTGAGCGGGCGCGGCGGCTCGACATGGTGGAGGCCTATTTCTCGCCGGGTCGCGGCATGCTGAAGCGCATCGCCCGGGCGGCGCGGCGAAAGGGGTCGCGCCTCGTACTGCCCTCCAGGTCCGACAATGGCGCGACCGTCGCGGCGGCCCGCCTGCTCTATGGCCCGCTGCTGAGGCGCGGGGTGGAGATATGGGAATATCAGCCCTGCAAGCTGCACATGAAGCTGATCGTGGTGGACGACGCGGTCTATATCGGATCGGCCAATTTCGACATGCGCAGCCTGTTCCTCAACCTGGAGATCATGCTGCGCGTCGAGGACGCCGGTTTCGCGCAGGATATGCGCGCCCTGATCGACCGGCGGGTCGCGCAAAGCCGCCAGATCACGCTGGAAACGCACCGCGCCCAGCGCAGCCTGCCGACGCTGGTCAAGCAGTGGATCAGCTATTTCCTGGTCGGCGTGCTGGACTATACCGTGACCCGCCGGCTCAATTTCCGCGATCCGGATGCCGACTAGGGCCAATCGACATTCAGATGATGACGAGCCGAAAATGGTGGTTTTCCGTGACCCGGCGCGCAGCCTACTCAAGGTATGTGAGCACCGGAAGCACGGAAAAGCGTCATTTGCAAGCCGTCAGGGCTGAATGTCGATTGGCTCTAGCATCGGAACCGGCCTCTTGTCCGGGGCGGGTCCGTTTCGGTTCCCCCCGTCCCCGAAGCGCGCTAGGGTGGCGGCGTGACAAGGGATAAGGACCCGGCGGCCCATGATCTTGCCGTGATCGGCGGCGGCGTCAACGGCTGCGGCGTGGCGCGCGATGCGGCCGGTCGGGGTGCGCGGGTGCTGCTGCTGGAGCGCGGCGATCTGGCGCAGGGCACCTCCTCCGCCTCCACCAAGCTGATCCATGGCGGGCTGCGCTATCTGGAGCATCGGGAATTCGGGCTGGTGCGCGAATCGCTGGCGGAGCGCGAGCGGCTCTGGGCGATCGCGCCGCATATCGTCCATCCGTTGCGCTTCGTGCTGCCCTGGGTGCCGGGGCTGCGGCCGCGCTGGATGCTGCGGCTTGGCCTCTTCCTCTATGACCATATCGGCGGCCGACGCGCCCTGCCGCCGACCGAGAGCGTCGACCTGCGCCGTCATCCGGCGGGCCGGCCCCTGAAAACCGGCTTCGGCACGGCCTTCGTCTATTCCGACGGCTGGGTGGACGATGCGCGCCTGGTCATCCTGAACGCCCGCGATGCCGCCGACCGGGGCGCGGAGGTGCACAGCCGGACGGAGGTGCGGCGGCTGGAACGGGAAAGCGGCGGCTGGACCATATATGCGCGGGCGGCGGACGGAACGATGCCGCGCTTCCGCGCGCGCGCCGTGGTCAACGCCGCCGGGCCGCTGGCGCTGGACCTGCTCCATCGCGCCCATGGCGAAACGGACCGCCACATGCGGCTGGTGCGCGGATCGCATATCGTCGTGCCGCGCCTGTTCGACCATGGCTTCGCCTATTTCTTCCAACTGCCCGATGGCCGCATCTTCTTTGCGCTGCCCTATGAGCGGGACTTCACCCTGATCGGCACCACGGATCGCGATCATCGGGGACCGGTCGACGATGTCCGGCCCGATCCCGACGAGATCGCCTATCTCTGCGAAGGGGCGAACCGTTATTTCCGGAAGAGCATCGCGCCGCAGGATGTGCTGTGGTCCTATGCCGGGGTCCGCCCGTTGGTCGACGACGGTTCGGGAAGACCGGAGGCGGCGACGCGCGGCTATCGGCTGGAGCTTGATGCGCCGGACGGAGAGGCGCCGCTGCTGAGCCTGTTCGGCGGCAAGATCACCACCTACCGCCACCTCGCCGCGGAGGCGGTGGCGATGCTGAAGCCCTTTCTCCCCAGCCTGTCGGGCGGCGACTGGACCGCGAAGGCGGCGCTGCCGGGCGGCGACTTCCCGATGCAGGGGCGCGACCGGCTGATCGCGGACCTGGGCTGCGACTATCCTTTCCTGGACTATGCCTCGGCGGAGCGGATCGCCTGCGCCTATGGCACCCGCGCCTGGGAGTGGCTGGACGGGGCGCGGGACATGGCGGCGCTGGGCGCGCATTTCGGTCATGGCCTGACCGAGGCGGAGCTGCGCTATCTGGTGGCGCGGGAATGGGCGATGACGGCCGACGACATATTATGGCGCCGGACGAAGCTGGGGCTGCGTCTGGATGCGCGCCAGACCGCGCATGTCCGGGAATGGCTGGGGGAGAAGGCATGAGCGAACGGCCGATATTGGTGCTGGACGAGGGCACGACGTCGACGCGGGCCATGCTCTATGCGCCGGACGGGCGGCGGCTGGGCATGGCGCAGGCGGACCTCAGCCAATATTATCCGCGGCCCGGCTGGGTCGAGCATGATGCGGCGGAGATCTGGGACAGGACCCTGGCCTGCGCGCGCGACATGGTGGCGCTGGCGGGCGGGGCCGACCGTGTCGCCGCCATCGGCATCACCAACCAGCGCGAGACCGTGGTCGCGTGGGACCGGCGGACGGGCGAGCCGCTGGCCCCCGCCATCGTCTGGCAGGACCGCCGCACCGCCGATCATTGCGCCGCCCTGCGCGAGGCGGGCAAGGAGGAGGCGATCCAGCGGCGGACGGGGCTGGTGATCGATCCCTATTTCTCCGCGACGAAGATGCGCTGGCTGCTCGATCATGCGCCCGCCGTGGCGGCGGCGGGCAGCGCGCTGGCCTTCGGCACGGTCGAAAGCTGGCTGATGTGGAAGCTGACCGGCGGCCTGCATGTCAGCGATGCCAGCAACGCCAGCCGCACCCAGTTGATGGCGCTCGACGCCGCCGATTGGGACCGGGGGCTGTGCGACCTGTTCGGCGTGCCGCCGCATGCGCTGCCGGAGATCGTCGACAATATCGGCCCCTTTGGCGAGACGCAGGACCAATGGTTCGGCCGGCCGATCCCGATCCGGGGACTGATGGGGGATCAGCAGGCGGCGACCATCGGCCAGGCCTGCCTGACCCCCGGCGACGCCAAGGCGACATTGGGCACCGGCGCCTTCGTCCTTGCCCATATGGGGAGTAGCGTGCCGGTATCGCGGCACCGCCTGCTCGGCACATTGCTCTGTCGATTGCCGGGCGAGACGAGCTATGCGCTGGAAGGGTCGCTGTTCGTCGCGGGCAGCCTGATCCAGTGGCTGCGCGACGAACTGCGCCTGATCGCAACGGCGGAGGAAAGCGAAGCGATGGCCCGTTCGGTGCCGGACAGCGGCGGCGTCGCCATGCTGCCCGCGCTGGCGGGGCTGGGCGCGCCGCACTGGCGCGCCGACGCCAGGGGGGCGATCCATGGCCTGACGCTGGGCACGAAGCGGGCGCATATCGTGCGCGCGGCGCTCGAATCGCTGTCGCACCAGCTTCACGACCTGGCTGGCGCATTCGCGGCCGACGGCATGCCCTGGCGCGCCCTGTGCATCGACGGAGGAATGAGCGCCAATGACTGGATCGCGCAGGACCTGGCGGACATTCTGCAGCTGCGCGTGGATCGCCCCGCCGATGTGGAGACGACCGCCCGGGGCGCGGCGATGCTGGCGGCGGTGGGCGCGGGCCTGTTTCCCTCCCTTGCCGAGGCGGCGGGGGCCATGGGGGCGGAACGGCGAAGCTTCGCCCCGGCCCTGCCGGACGATGTCAGAGGCGAAAGGCTGGGGCGATGGCAGGCATTGCTGGCGTCGGCATGATTTTCCCCTGTGTAAAATCATCATCGTGAGTATATCTTAACGATAAGCGTCTAGGGCGGGGCGAACATGCAGACGTCTCTTCGACATCCTTCTTCCCGCGTGGAACCGGTTGCCCTGGGTTGCGCCTATTTCCTGGCGGCGTCGCTGGCGCTTGCCAGTTCACGATTCGAAGGGGGATTGGCCTTCATCTGGGGCGCCAACGCGCTGTTGATGGCCTATCTGCTGACATCGCGAACCGCTTCCTGGCCGTGGGCGCTGATCGCCTGCGGCATGGCCAGCGCGCTGTCGACCGCGCTGTGGGGGATGGGGACGCTCGCCGCCGTGCCGATGGCGGGCATCAACCTGCTGGAAGCGCTGATCGTCGCGTTGATCTGCCGCCGCTTCGCGCGAGGCGGGAAGTTCGCCGGTTCGATGCAGCCGCTGTTCGTCTTCATCCTGGCGCTGTGCGGTCCGGCCAATCTGATCGCGGGCCTGGCCGCCGCCACTGTCGCGTCGGCGCTGACGACGGTGTCCTTCGGCGCATCGCTGCTGCAATGGTATACCGGGCATGTGCTGGGCGCGCTGACCTGCACGCCGATCCTGATGATGCTGATGCAGGGCGAATTGCGGCGCTGGTTCGGCCAGACTTCGCGCAGGGGCAAGTGGGAAGCGCTGGCGCTGCTGCTGCTGTTCGCGCTGGCGACCGCCTTCGTCTTCTACGCGGCGCGCTATCCGATGCTGTTCGCGCTGCTGCTGCCGATGGTCGCGATGGTCTTCCGCCTGGGCAATCTGGGCGCGGCGGCTTCGGTCATGATCCTGGCCATCATCGGCGGCATGGCGACCATGACCGGTCATGGGCCGCTGTACATGATCCCCGGCACGCTGGGCGAGCGGATGCAGTTCTTCCAGCTCTTCCTGGCCTTCAGTTTCCTGCTGTCGATGCCGATCGCTGCGGAGCTGAACAGCCGCCGCCGCCTGTTCCAGATGTTGCAGGAAAGCGAGGCCCGCTATCGCGCCATTGCGGAAAATAGCGGCGACGTGGTGCTCAACATCAGCGTTGGCGGCGTGATCGAATATGCCTCCCCCGCGGCGGCCGAACAGATCGGCTGCGCGCCGGAACTGCTGGTCGGGCAGGACGCGGCCAATCTGGTCGACCCGGCGGACCGGGAACAGGTGATCGCGACGCTGGACCGGGCGCTGGAGCAGCCGGGCGAGGTGCAGACGGTGGAATTCCGCCCCTTCATTTCCGCGCAAGGCAGCGACTGGTGCGAGATGGTGGCCCGCGCCGTGGTCGACGAGCGCGGCCTGCCCACCGGCCTTGTCAGCACGATCCGCGACATGTCCCGGCACAAGGCGCGGCAACGCGCGCTTCAGCAGGTGGCGGCGCTGGATTCGCTGACCGGGGCGGACAGCCGCCGGGCCTTCCTCGAAAAGCTGGAGGAGGAGATGCTGCGCGTCCGGCATGGCGCGCGGGCCTGCCTGCTGCTGATCGACATCGATCATTTCAAGGCGGTCAACGACGGCTACGGCCATGGCGCGGGCGACCGCGTGCTGGCGGGCTTCGTCGAGCGGTTGCGTCCCGGACTGCGCAGCGTCGACAGCATCGGCCGTCTGGGCGGGGAGGAATTCGCCATCCTGCTGAGCGGCACCGACGTCGTGCGGGCGAGCATGATCTGCGAAAGGCTGCGCGAAATGGTCACGGCCCATCCGGTGCAGATCGATTCGGGCGAGGTGATCCCGGTGACGTTCAGCGCGGGACTGGTGGCGCTGGGCGGCCAGAGCGAGGGGCAGGCCGTGCTGGAGGCCGCGGACAAGGCGCTCTACAACGCCAAGCATAGCGGACGCAACTGCCTGCGATTGGCGGCGTAAGGTCAAGATCCTGACCCTTGCCGCGGATGCTCTCCGCGCGAACATCCATGCGCCCTTCGACCAAAGTAGTGCCTGATTCCTCCTGTCTGAACCGGGCTCTTGCGCGCCGCGCCCTTGCTTCGAGCGTCCGCGCAGGCGCCGCCTGCGGCCTGGAGCCATGCGTCCCTTCCTCCCAAGGGAGGAGGCCCTAAGTCCAATTTCCGCCGCGCCCTGCCGGCCTCAATCTCTCTTCAGCCGGGGGCATTGACCGGCACAAAAGAGGGAGGATGTTATGAAAAGGACGCTGCTCCTCGCGAGCGCGGCCATGGGGCTGCTTTGCGCGACTGCCACGCCGGCGATGGCCGGGACCACCGCCGATCTGCTGAAGCGGCTGCATGAAAAGGGAATCCTCTCCGACGAGGAATATCAGGAACTGCTGAAGAATGAGAGCGCGGAGGCCGCTGCCGCGCCGGCCGCGCCGCCGGTGACGCCGGATGCGTCGGGCGGCGGTCGGAGCGTCCGCATGACCGACAGCGGTGTCGGCTTCGAAATGGGCGACGTCACGCTCAAATTCTCCGGATCGGTCAATGGCTTCTACGTCCATGACAATGGCGAGGCGCCCAGCGCCACCAACAGCGTCGTCGGCGGCGTGGCGACGGTGGGTGGCAAGAGTTCGGCCATCCGCAACGGTCTGCTGCCCGGCTTCCTGAAGGTGGAGGTCATGACCAGGCAGGGCGGCTGGGACGTCGGCGCGCATTTCGGCATGTATCCGGGCATCAACTCCGTCAGCTATGCGGGCAGCGGCGCGAACAGCCCCGGCAATCCGCGCGGGCTCCAGACGGCGGGCATCGATTTCCGCCAGACCTACCTGACCTTCGGCCGTCCGGGCTTTGGCGAGGTGAAGATCGGCCGCGACATCGGCCTGTTCGCCTCGGAGCAGATCCTGAACGACATCACCCTGCTGTCGTCGGGCACGCCGGCGGGCAATGTCGCGCCGTCCAACACCACGCTGGGGCGGATCGGCGTCGGCTATATCTACACCGATTTCCAGCCGCAGATCACCTATACCACGCCCAGCTTCAGCGGCTTCACCGCCAGCATCGGCATTTTCGAGCCCTTGTCCTCGCTGACCGGACCGGACGAGGCCAACAAGGAGCCGGGCTTCCAGGGCAAGCTGGTCTATGACGGCAAGTTCGGCGGCGTGGGCACCCGCCTGTGGGCGGCGGGCATCCGGCAGAAGCATGATGTGATCGCCGGGCCGGACTATACGAGCTGGGGCTGGGACGCGGGCGCGAAGGTGACGGTGGGGCCGCTGACGCTGGTCGGCACCTATTATGACGCTTCGGGCCTTGGCACGACGGCGCTCAACCTGTTCGACACCGATGGGCTGGGCAACAAGCGCGACAGCCATGGCTTCTATCTGCAGGGGCTGGCGAGCTTCGGAAAATTCTCTGTCGGGGGCAGCTATGGCGAGAGCAATCTCGACTATGCCAATGCCGCCGACGCGCTGGCGAACCCGACGCTGGTGGACAAGAATTCGAGCTGGGTGGGGCAGGTCCGCTACGGCCTCACAAGCTGGGTCACGCTGCTGAGCGAATATGTCCACACCAGATCGGAAGCGCATAACGGCAATCAGGCCAGTTCCGACGCCATCGCGGCGGGGGCCATCCTGTTCTTCTGATCCCGACCGAAGGAACAATGTCACGGGGCGGGGCCGCATCCTAACAGGGATGCGGCCCCATTTTCATGGCTGGACAATGGCCTGGCCGTTGGGGAACAAAGAAGAAGAGGCACGGGGATGAGGAAGGGCATGTGGCTGGCCGGCGCGGCATGGGCGATTCTGGCGGGGCAGGCCACCGCGCAGAACGCATGGGCGGATACCGCCGGCGCCGATGCGGACCGGCAGCCGATCGTCGTCACGGCCCCCGGCGGCGCGATCGATGCCGACGATGCGCTGCGCCTGACCGGCGCGGACATCAGCCGCGCGGGAACGCCCGATCTGCTGGGCGCGCTCACCCGGTCCATCGCCGGCGTCACCCTGCAGGACGCGCAGGGCAATCCGTGGCAGCCCAATCTGGTCTATCGCGGCTTCACCGCCTCCCCGCTGCAGGGGCAGGCGCAGGGGCTGGCGGTCTATCTGGACGGCGCGCGATTCAACCAGCCCTTTGGCGACACGGTCGCCTTCGACCTGTTGCCGGAGGCGGCGATCCGCAGCCTTACCCTGTTCGACAGCAGCGCCGTCTATGGCCTGAACGCGCTGGGCGGGGCGATGGTGATCGACACCAAGACCGGGACCAGCGATCCGGGGCTGGAGGCGAGCCTGACCGGCGGACGCTTCGGTTCGCGGGAGGCGAGCGTGGCGGGCGGGTTCCGGAAGGGCGATTTCAGCGCATTCGGCGCGTTCCAGTACAGCCATGAGGATGGCTGGCGCGACCATTCGCCCTCCACCCTCCATAATGGCTATGCCGATCTGGGTTTCGACACCGCGAGCGGCGGGCTGCATCTGAAGTGGATCGGCGCCGACACGGACCTGACGGGCAATGGCGTCGCGCCGGTCGAGTTGCTGGCGGTGGACCGGCGCGCCGTCTTCACCTGGCCGGACAATGCCAGGGCGCGCTATGGCCGGATCAGCCTGCATCCCTGGGTCGGGCTGGGGGAAGGGACGCGGATCGAGGGCACGCTCTATGCGCAACGATTGAAGCTGCGCACGGTGAACGGCGACGCCGCCGACATAGAGGGGTGCGAAGACGGGCTGCTCTGCCTGGAGACTGTCGAGGGGGCGGACGAGGCGTTGCTGACCGATGCGGACGGCCGCACGATTGCCGATGTGCTGGGCGGCGAGGGCTATGGCGTGCTCAATCGGGGAAGGCTCGACAGCCGGGCGATGGGCGTGCTGGTCCAGATGATCGACGAGCGGCCGCTGTGGGGCGGGCGCAATCACCTTGCCATCGGCATGAGCTATGACACGAGCCGCAGCCGCTTCGGCGCCTCGACCGAACTGGCCGCGCTGACGGAGGATCGCGGCGTCGAGGGGCTGGGGCCGGCCATCGTGCAGGCGGACGGCGCGATCGGGCCGGTGGGTCTGGTCGCCCATGCCGGCTATTGGGGGCTGTTCGCGCAGGACCGGCTGCCGCTGACCGACCGGCTCTCGGCGGAGATCGGGTTGCGCTACAATCATGTGGCGATTGCGATGCGCGACCGGATCGGCACGGCGCTCAACGGCGATCATCGGTTCAGGCGGCTGAACCCCGGGCTGGAACTGGATTACCGGCTGACGGAGGGGCTGAACCTGCGGGTGGGCTATGCGGAGAGCAATCGCGCCCCGACGCCGGCCGAACTGTCCTGCGCCGACGAGAATGCGCCGTGCAGCCTCGCCAATTTCTTCATCGCCGATCCGCCATTGAAGCAGGTCGTCGCCAGGAGCTGGGAAGCGGGCGCGGGTGGGCAGGGCCGATGGGGCGGGTTCCGGCTGGAATGGCTGTTGTCCGCCTATCGCACGCGCAACCGCGACGACATTCAGTTTGTCGCGTCGGCGATTCGGGGGCGCGCCTGGTTCCGCAATATCGGCGCGACCCGGCGGCAGGGCGTGGAATTCACCCTGAAGGCGGTGCGCGGCGGCCTTTCGGGGGCGTTCAGCTATGCCTTCACCGATGCGACCTACCGCCATGACCTGGCGCTTTCCAGTCCCGCCAATCCGGCGGCGAACGGGGACGGGGTGATCTTTGTCCAGCCGGGGGACCGGTTGCCCGGCATTCCGCGCCACAGTGCGACGCTGTCGCTGGATTATGCCGGGCGCGGCTGGTCGGTCGGCGGCGACCTGATCGCGCGGACGGGGCAATATCTGGTGGGTGACGAGGGCAATGACCAGCCGCGGCTGAAAGGCCATGCGCTGGTCAATCTGCGCGCCGGGATCGACATGGCGCCGGGGGTGACGCTGTTCGGGGAACTGCGCAATGCGTTAGGCCGCAAATATGCGACCTTCGGCACGTTCAGCGACGTCGGGGAGGTGGAGATGGCGCAGGCCCCCGATGCGTCCAATCCGCGCGCCTATGGGCCGGGCGCGCCGCGCCGCTGGTATGCGGGGGTGAAGGCGCGGTTCTAGGCCTTGATGACTGGCTGGTCGACGAGGGGTTCCGGCTGCGGCGTGGCGACGAGGCCGATCGTCATCATCTCCGCGAAGTTCGCGTCGTCATGCCATTTGCGCGCGGCGGCCAGGGCGGCGTCCTGCGCGTGGCGGGACATTTCGGCGCCGGCGCGGCGTTCCCACAATTCCGCCTGTTCCCTGAAGAATTCCGACGTGGGCATCGCATCCTCCCCCTTTTGACCAGCGCCCGAACGCGCGAACGGGGCGTTGGTTCCGGGGGCGGCTCAGCCGGGCCGGTCGATGCGGGGCAGCAGCCGCGCCTCCAGTCCCGGATAGAGGTGGGAGACGCTGCGTTGCAGCTCATAACGCGCCGCCGCCATGGTGGAGAAGCGCGCCGGGATCGGCAGTTCGCCCGCCTCCACCATGTCGAGGCCCGACTGCACCGCCTGCGTCAGCGTTTCTTCCAGCCAGTCGATCCAGTCGCGGGTCTGGGCGATGGCGGCCCGGCCGCTGGGATCGAACGGGCCGTGCCCGGGGATCAGGCCGCCATGCGGTTCCCGCGCCAGCCGGTCGAGACTGGCGCGCCAGCCGGGGAGGTCGGCGGTCGGCGTGCTGGGCGCGCGGTCGTGGAAGACGAGGTCGCCGCCGATCAGCACGCCGCTGCGTTCGTCGAGCAGCGCCAGGTCCGCGCCGCTATGGCCCGAAAGCGCCAGCAGCCGCAGCCCTCGCCCGCCGAACTCCTCCCGTCCGGCGGCGATCGGCCGGCCCGGCAGCACCAGTTCGGTGCCGCGCATCCAGTCGTTCAGCAGCCGGTACATGGCGTCCGAATAGCCGCGCCCCTCACGCGCCAGAGCCTCTATCGTGCCGGGCAGGGCCGCGACGATCCGGGGATCGAAGGCTGCAATGCCCATGCCATGATCGGGATGCAGATGGGTGACATAGACGCGGACCACCGGCTGGCCGGTCAGTCCCTCCGCCACCTTGCGCAGCGCCTGTCCATAGGCGAGCGACGGGCCGCAGTCGCACAGCACTGTTCCAGCGGGCGTGGCGATGATGGCGATATTGGCGATGGCGCCGCCATTGGCCGGCTCTATGGGGGCGTCCGCGCCGTGGATCATCCAGATGCCGTCCGCGACCGGGACGGGGGCAATCGCATAGCTGCGCCGCGCCTGCGCGGGCATGGCGGCCAGCGCCATGCTCCCCGCGATCAGCCTGCGCCGGGTCAGCATCATCGCGGCAGGGGCGACTGGCGCGCGACGGCCAGCGCCGCGTGATAATCGCGTCCATTGGTGTCGCGGGCATCGACGGTCAGCATGTCGCCCGCCGCCGCATGGGGGATCAGGGTGATGGCCGGATCTTCGGCGACGGAGGCCCAGATTTCCATCCGGCCCAGTTCGCGACCGGCGGCGTCGCTGACGGTCAGTCGTTCCAGATGATAGGTGGGAATGGCGTCGACCAGCCCGGTGTCCATCGGGTGCCGGAAGTGGAGGCGAAGGCGGCTGGCGGCGACCGGCCCCGCGACGGGCCAGGCCTCGCCCCTGATCTCGCCCAGATGGTCCGCCCAGTCGCCCTTGACGCGGCTGACCGGGGGCGTCGAGCAGCCGCCGCCCGCCGCGTCGATCCAGCCGCCCGACACCAGCCATTCGCCGCTCGCCAACTGCACCGCGCCGCGCACGGGGGTGCGCTGGTCCAGCTTGATGCGGGTGGCGAGATAGGCTTCGCTGTCCGTCGGGCGATAGTCGACCGCGATCGGGATCGGGTTGAGGTCCGCCATCAGGACGATGCGCCGGACGCCGGGGATGGCGCGGGCGTCGATGGCGACCGGGAAGCTGCGCTGGTTCTCCGCGATCTGGGGGAAATCGACCTTCACCCGCGGGTCGAAGCGGACCGGATCGTCGCCGAACAGCAGCTTTGCATGGGCTTCCCACATCGGCGATTCCAGCGGATCGGCGGGCGTGGATGCGCCCGCCCCCGCCGCCAGCGCGAGCAGGGCCAGGGTCATGGCTGCGTAGCTTCGCCTTTTCACATCCTTCTCCCTTGGTGCAGGTCTAAAGGCTGGCGCAATGCGCTACCATTGGTCCTTGGGTCGGACGGGGAGGGAAGCGGGATGAGGAGGACGATCTGGGCCGGAGCCCTGCTGCTTTGCGCGGGGCCCGTGGCGGCGGAGCCTTTGTTCGGGCCTGACGGCTATCGGATCGCCGCCTATCGCGCGCCGGTCTCCCGCCCGCCCGCCGGGGTCGGGCGGATCGCGCCGGCCGCCGCCGCAGCCCTGCGGCCGGGCCGGGATGCGCTGTTCCTCGACGTCCTGCCGGCCGAGGGCGGGCATCGGGAGAGCGACGGGCGCTGGCGGCTGGCGGCGCAGCATGAGAGCATTCCGGGCGCTCGCTGGTTTCCCGAAGCGGGAAGGGGCGTGCCGGAGCCCGACATCGCGCTCTGGTTCGCGGCCGGCGTGCGGCGGCTGACGGGTGGCCGGCGCGATCGCATGCTGGTCGTCTTCTGCCGGTCCGATTGCTGGATGAGCTGGAACGCGGCGCGGCGGCTGCGCGCCATGGGCTATCGCAATGTCTGGTGGCTGGCGGAGGGGACGGACGGCTGGCGCGACCTGGGGCGGCCCTTGGTTCGGGTGGCGCCGGAGGGGGGCGCGCCCTAGGACCAATGGCCCATTGCGAGGGTCCGCTGCGCTGCGTCATCACTTGCCCAAGCATGTTTGCATGGGAGAGAGAGCCTTGACCGACATTCGCATCACCCTGGGCGGCGTTGCCGCCGCCGCGTTCCTGACGCTGGCGCCGCTTTCGGCGCAGGCGAAGGACATCGTCGTCCATATGAAGAACCAGGGCGCGGACGGCGCCATGGTGTTCGAGCCGTCCTTCGTGAAGGCGGCGGTGGGCGACACCATTCGTTTCCAGCCGACCAATCCCAGCCATAATGCCGAAACCATGGCGAACATGCTGCCGGCCGGCGCGACCCCGATGAAGGGCGCGATGAACAAGGAGGCGGTGCTGACCGTCACCAAGCCCGGCCTCTACGGCATCAAGTGCATGCCGCATTATTCGATGGGCATGGTCGCGCTGGTGCAGGTGGGCAAGGTGGCCCCGGCCGATCTCGCAGCGGCCAAGGCGGTGAAGCTGCCGCCCTTCGCCGCCAGGCGGATGACCGCCGCGCTCGCCAAAGTGAAGTGAGATCCGCCGATGCTGACCACCGCCCCCCCTGTCTATCCCGTGCCGCCGGCCTGGTCGGCGGAGGCGAAGGTCGATGCCGCCGCCTATGCTGCGGGCTATCGCCGATCGCTGGATGACGCCGAAGCCTATTGGCTGGAGCAGGCGCGGCGGCTGGACTGGCTGCGCGAACCCACCCGCGCCGACGAGAGCAGCTTTGCGGAAGGGGATTTCGGCATAAGCTGGTTCAGCGACGGCATGCTCAACGTGTCGGCCAATTGCGTGGACCGCCATCTGGAGACGCGCGGGGACCAGGCGGCGATCATCTGGGAACCGGACGATCCGGAGGAACCGGCGCGGCGCTTCACCTACCGGCAATTGCATGAAGAGGTGTGCCGCTTCGCCCATGTGCTGAAAGGCGCGGGCGTGGGGCGCGGCGACCGGGTGACGCTCTACCTGCCGATGATTCCGGAGGCGGCCTTCGCCATGCTCGCCTGCGCGCGGATCGGGGCGATCCATTCGGTGGTGTTCGGCGGCTTTTCGCCCGAGGCGCTGGCGGGACGGATCAGCGATTGCGACAGCCGGATCGTCATCACCGCCGATGAAGGGCGGCGGGGCGGCAGGACCGTGCCGCTGAAGCGCAATGTCGACGCGGCGGCGGCTCTGGCGCCGGGGCTGGAGCGCGTGATCGTCGTCCGGGCGACGGGCGGTGACGTCGCGATGGACCCCGCGCGGGACGCCTATTATGACGAACTGGCCGCTGAGGTCTCCACCGACTGTCCGGCAGAGGCGATGGCGGCGGAAGACCCGATGTTCCTGCTCTACACCTCCGGATCGACGGGCAAGCCCAAGGGCGTGCTGCATTCGACCGGCGGCTATCTGCTCTGGGCGGCGATGACCTTCGACCTTGCCTTCGACCATCGGCCGGGCGAGGTCTTCTGGTCCTCCGCCGATGTCGGTTGGGTCACAGGCCACAGCTATATCGTCTATGGACCGCTCGCCAATGGCGGCACCACGCTGATGTTCGAGGGGGTGCCGAACTGGCCGACGCCCAGCCGCATCTGGGAAGTGGTCGACCGGCATCGGGTGACGACGCTCTACACCGCGCCGACGGCGCTGCGTTCGCTGATGAAGGAGGGGGACGAACATGTGACCCGCACCAGCCGCGCCTCGCTGCGGCTGATGGGCACGGTGGGGGAGCCGATCAATCCCGAAGCCTGGCGCTGGTATCATGAGGTGGTGGGCGAGGGGCGCTGCCCCATTGTCGATACCTGGTGGCAGACGGAGACGGGCGGCCACATGATCACGCCGCTGCCGGGCGCGACGGACCTGAAGCCGGGCGCGGCGACCAAGCCCTTTTTCGGGGTCGAGCCCTTGCTGGTCGACGGCAATGGCGTCGCCGTGGAGGGCGAGGGGGAAGGCAATCTCTGTATCGCGCGGAGCTGGCCGGGGCAGGCGCGGACCGTATGGGGCGACCATGAGCGCTTCTTCCAGACCTATTTCACCACCTATCCGGGCCTGTACTTCACCGGCGACGGCTGTCGGCGCGACGCGGACGGGGACTATTGGATCACGGGCCGCGTCGACGATGTGATCAACGTGTCGGGCCATCGCATGGGCACGGCGGAGGTGGAAAGCGCGCTGGTGCTGCACGAGGCGGTGGCGGAGGCGGCGGTGGTGGGCTTCCCGCACGACATAAAGGGACAGGGCATCTACGCCTATGTGACGCTGAACAGCGGCGAGGAAGCGACCGACGAACTGCGCCAGACGCTGGTGAAATGGGTGCGCAGCGAGATCGGGCCGATCGCGACGCCCGACGTGATCCAGTTCGCCCCCGGGCTGCCCAAGACCCGGTCGGGCAAGATCATGCGCCGCATCCTGCGCAAGATCGCGGAGGGCGAGGTGTCCGCCCAGGCGCTAGGGGACATATCGACGCTGGCCGAGCCGGCCATTGTGGAGGAATTGATCCGTAACCGCGCCCGGTGATGCTTTCGGCCCCCGGGTCTCATCGAAGCCCGCCGCCTTGGCGGGTTCCGATCGTCTGGAAATCGCTCTAGCGGAAGACCGGCACGCTTCCCGATGCCGTCCTTGCAGGGCCCTCCTGCCTCAGCCGCTGGGCGATCTCCGCGATCCGCCCTTCGCCCTCCGCAAGGGCGGCGGCTGTCGTGTGCACCGAATAGGAACCGAGGTGAAGCGGATGGGGATGCGGCCGTGCGGACCCCAGGACGAAGGTCGCGCCCGCATCGCCCGCCTGGAGCGTGATCGCCTCCTCTCCCGGCTCGAACAGCGCCATCTCGCCCTGCGCTATGGGGGCGGAGCCGGAAAGACCGCCCTTCGCCACCGCCGCCCAGGCGAGCGAATGGCCGGAGGGCGGCGCGTAGGTCCAGCTTTCCCCGGCTTGCAGGCGGACCAGCAGATAGGTGATCCCGTCAGGCGCGCGGACCGGGCTCTGCGCGCCCGCGTGCCGGCCCAGGATCACATAAGCGGGGCCGGCCATGGGCATATGGTCCGCCTCTATATATTGGCTGTCGACCGGTCCGTTCTCCAGTTCGGGGGGCAGGGCGATCCAGAGCTGGAAGCCCTGCATCAGCGCCGAGCGTCCGGCGGACAGTTCCTTCCCGTGCCAGACGCCGCCGCCCGCGCGCATCCATTCCACGCCGCCGAAGGCCAGCGTGCCGGTGCCCGCCTGCGGATCGTCATAGGTCACGTCCCCTTCGGTGAAGACGGTGACGGTCGCTATGCCCGAATGGGGATGCAGCGGCATGGCGGCGGAAAGCTGCCGCATGTCGCCTGCAAACAGGTCGAGGAACACGAAGGGCTTCAGATAGCGGCCCAGATCGGACGGGCTCATCAGCCGGACGATCGAACCATGTCCGCTGCCGCGCGTGCGATGAACGACCGGGCGGGGGGCCGCCGTGCCGGCCATCATTCCATGAAGGGTTGCCATAATGCTTCCTGTTCCTGCTCCGCAGCGGTCGAGACGATCATTTACGGTGGCGGGAATCGGGATGCCAGGCCCATTTCCTCAAAGCATCGTTGCCATATCCGGAACGATCGCCCGGCGCGTCACCCTGCCGCCGCCCTTTCCGCCTGCATCCAGGCGAGTTCGGCCAGTTCCGGGAACGCCTTCGCCCGTTCGCGCGCCTGGGCCGAGGCGGCGGTGCCGCGCAGCGCCCTGCCCTTGATGCCGTGGAAGATCGCCGCCAGCCGGAAGAAGTTGAAGGCGACGTGGAAATCATGATCGGGAATCGCCTCCCGGCCGGTTCGTCGGCAATAGGAGGCCACATACTCCGCCTCCGCCGGAATATTGAGCGCCGCGATGTCCATGCCGCCCAGTCCCGCGACGATGTGGGGCGGCATCCGGTACATCATCGCATGATAGGCGAAGTCCGCGAGCGGATGGCCGAGCGTCGACAATTCCCAGTCGAGCACCGCCAGGACGCGGGGTTCGGTGGGGTGGAAGATCATATTGTCGCAACGGAAGTCGCCATGGACGATCGATGTCTGGTCGTCCGGCGGGATATGCGCCGGCAGCCATTCGACCAGCCGGTCCATGTTCCGGTCCCGCCCGGCATCGGCATCCTCCAGATATTGTCTGGACCAGCGGTCGATCTGACGCTGGAAATAATTGCCGGGGCGGCCATAGTCGGCCAGTCCGATCGCTGAATAATCCAGGCTGTGCAGTCGGGCCAGCGTCTCGTTCATCGCGTCGAAATAGGCCGGGCGGTCATGGCTGGCGACCTGCGGGAAGCTGGCGTCCCAGAATATCCGCCCCTCGACCATGTCCATGACATAGAAGGGGGTGCCGATGACCCCTTCGTCGACGCAGAGGGCATGGACATGGGCGACCGGAAATCCCGCCGATCCCAGCGCGGACAGCACGCGCGCCTCCCGCTCGACGGCATGCGCGCCCTTTACCAGCCGGCCCGGCGGCTTGCGGCGCAGCACATAGTGGCGACCCGGCGTGACGAGCTTGTAGGTGGGATTGCTCTGCCCGCCCCTGAACTGTTCGACGCGGAGCGGTCCCGAATAGCCCTCGACATGATCCGCCATCCATCGCGCCAGACTGGCTTCGTCGAACCGGTGCGCCTCCCGAACGGCGACGGTGCCGGCGTTTTCCGCTTCACCGGTGCTCATGGCACGTCCCCCGGATGGGCGCGCCCGATGGCCTTGGCGAGCGACCATTTGTGCACCTCCGTCGGTCCGTCATAGATGCGGAAGGCCCGGATTTCGCGGAATATCTGCTCGACCACCGTGTCGCCGCTCACCCCGGTCCCGCCCATGACCTGCACGCAGCGGTCCGCGATCCGCCACAGCGCTTCGGAAACCGCCACCTTCGTCATCGAGCTTTCGATGATGCCGGGCGCGCCGGAGTCCAGCACGCCCGCGCACCAGTCGATCATCAGTTCCGCCTGTTTCAGGTCGATCAGATTGTCCGCCAGCATGAAGCCCACGCCCTCATGGTCGATCAGCGGCTTGCCGAACGCCTGCCGCTTGACGGCATAGCCGCGGGCGCCAGACGCACCTGCGCATAGCGGAAGCCCTGATCGACCTCCCCGAGTATCCGGGTCGCGGGCACCCGCACGCCGTCGAGCCGCACGACGGCATGGCCGCCAGGCATGGTCCCATCGATGGTGTCGAGCAGCCGCTCGACGGTGATGCCGGGGCTGTCCATGTCGACAAGGAACATGGTGGCCGACTCTCCGGTACGCGCCATGACGATCGCGAAGGCAGCGCCCTGCGCGCCTGTCGCGAAGCTCTTGCGCCCGTCGATGATCCAATGGCCGCCATCGGGGCGCGCCACGGTCCTGAGCATCGAGGGGTCGGAACCCGCCCCATCCTCGTCCGCCGGTTCGGTCATCAGGAAGGCCGACCGCGTCGTCCCGGCGGCGAGCGGCCGGAGGAAGCGGTCGATCTGCGCCGGGGTGGCCACGCGGGCGAGCAGGTGCATATTGCCCTCGTCCGGGGCCGCCAGGTTCATCGCCAGCGGGCCGAGCGGCGAATAGCCCGCCGACCGGAACAGCCGCGCCGTCGCGGCATGGTCCAGCCCCTGTCCGCCCAGTTCCGGCGGCAGATGGGGGGCGATGAGGCCGGCAGAGCGCGCCCGCGCCCGCAAATCCTCGACCAGCGCGTCCGAAGGGCCGTGACCGCCGATCCGGGGGTCGGTTTCGAAGGGGATCACCACGTCGCGGATGAAGGCGTCCGTTCGCGCGAGCAGTTCGTCGAGTCCGTCCAATGTCATTGATGTAGCAGCCCCGTTACTGCGCAAGATAGCCGCCATCGATCACCAGTTCGGCGCCGGTCATGAAGCTGGACTCGTCGCTGGCGAGGAACAGCACGCCATTGGCCAGTTCGATCGGCTGGCCCATGCGGCCGAGCGGCGTCGCCGCCACCACCCCGGCGCTGGTTTCCTCCGCCTGATCCTCCAGCACCATGGGGGTGGCGATGATGCCGGGATGGATGGAGTTCACCCGGACATTGTCCGGCGCATAGGTGACGGCGGCATGTTTGGTCAGGTGCCGGACGGCCGCCTTGGAGGCGTGATAGGCAGCCGCGCCGGGGACCGCCGCGATTCCCCAGATCGACGAGAAGTTGACGATCGACCCCGCCCTTTTGGCGCGCATTCCCGGCAGCACGGCGCGCATGCCCAGGAAGACGCCGGTCTGGTTGACCGCGATCACCCGGTCCCAGTCGGCCAGATTCTCATCGGCAAGCGGCAGTTGCGACCCGCCGATGCCCGCATTGTTGACGAGGATGTCGACGGCGCCATGACGCGCCACGATGCCCTCCACCAGCTCCGCCCATTGCCCTTCGTTCGCCACGTCCATGATGGAAAAGCGGATCGCCGGATCGTCATAGGGCGCGTCGGGCGGGTTGACGTCGGTGACATGAACCTGCGCGCCCTCGCGGGCGAAGAGTTCCGCGGTGGCGCGGCCGATGCCGCGGCCCCCGCCGGTAATGATGGCAACCTTGCCCTGCAACCGTCCCATAATATGTCCTTTCGATCCTTCAGCCGATCCCGCCGTCGACGGTGATTTCCGCACCGGTGACGTAGCTCGCCTCGTCGGAGGCGAGGAACAGCACCAGCCGGGCCACCTCGTCGGTGGTTCCGATGCGCTTCATGGGGATCATGTCCTCGTAGAATTTCAGCCGTTCGGGCGTATTCTCGCCCAGCATCGGCGTGTCGATGATGCCGGGATGGATGGAATTGACGCGAATGCCGAGCGGCGCGAGTTCCGACGCCGCCAGCTTGCTCATGCCGCGCACGGCCCATTTGCTGGTGGCATAGGCGAAGATGCCGGGAACATTGCCCAGGCCCGCGCCCGACGAGATGTTGATGATGGCGCCGCCGCCGGTCTTCGCCATCGCCTCCGCGGCGGCGCGCATCCCCAGGAAGACGCTGAGCTGATTGACGCGATAGTGCAGGTCCCACAGCGCGGCGTCCGTTTCCAGCAAGGGCGCGGGCTTGTAGACGCCCGCATTGTTGACCAGAATATCGATCTTCCCGAAGCGCTCCTCCGCCTCGTGCACGACCCGCGCCCAATCGGCCTGTTCCGCCACGTCATGGCGAACGAAATGGCCGTTGGGGCCCAGTTCGGCGGCGACCGCCGCTCCGGCTTCGTTGAGGTCGGTGACGACCACCTTCGCGCCTTCCGCCGCGAACAGCCGCGCTTCCGCCGCGCCCTGGCCGCTTGCCGCGCCCGTGATCAGGGCGACCTTGCCTTGCAGCCTGCTCATGCGAACCTCTCCTCCTTCATGGCGATCACCAGCGCCGGTCCCTGCCCCACAGGAACCGCGCCTCGTCCCGGCTGGTGTAATCGGGGTCGAGATAGATGTGCATGCGGGCGATCAGCGCGCCGCGAAATTCGAAGACGCTGCAAAAGCGCCCGCCCGGCGTCGTGCCGCCTGCCCATGTCGCGCCTTCCCTGTCTTCGCCGCGCGTGGTGCCTTCGACCACCACGCTGTCGCCGCTCTCGATGAAGCGCAGCCCGTCAATATCGTGCCCGAACGCCTTGAACGAACCCACAAGGCCGGCGGCGAAGGCCATGAAGTCCTCGCGGCCCCGGCCGATGCCGAATTTGGGAAAGAAAAATTCGAAGTCGTCGGTGAACCCGTCGAGCATGTCGGGCCGGCCCGCGTCGCCCCGCCGGAAATAGTCGATCACCGCCATGATGCGGGGCGAATGGTCCTGCTGCTCGGCCATGGGCTCTCCCTCCCTGTCGATTGCTCTAGAAGGTGACATTGTCGCCGCCCTTCAGCGCCAGTATCTCACGCGTCTCCGCCGGTGTCGCCACCTCCAGCGACAAGGGCTCCAGGATCGATCGGATCAGCCGCACCTGTTCGGCGTTGGACCGGGCGAGCCTTCCCTTGCCCGCATAGAGCGAATCCTCCAGCCCGACGCGGACGTTCGCGCCGTTGATCGCGCCCATGGCGACGAAGGGGATCTGATGCTTGCCCGCCGCCATGACCGACCAGCGATAATCGTCCCCGAACAGCTTGTCCGCGATGCGCCTGGCGTGGAGCAGATTTTCCGTGTCCGCGCCGGTGCCGCCGAGCAGGCCGAAGATGGATTGCACGAACAGCGGCGGCGTCACCAGCTTGCGGTCCAGGAAATGGGCGAGCGTATAGAGATGGGCGGTGTCGTAGCATTCGAACTCGAACTTGGTGCCGTGCCCCTTGCCCAGCCGCTCCAGGATCAGCTCTATATCCCTGAAGGTGTTCTTGAAGATCCAGTCGCGCGACGCCTCCAGATGCGCCGCTTCCCAGTCATGTTGGAAGCTCTTGTAACGCTCCAGCATGGGATACATGCCGAAATTCATCGATCCCATGTTGAGCGAGCAAAGCTCCGGCGATGCGCGCAGCGGCGCGGCGAGCCGCTCGTCGAGCGACATGCCCTGGCCGCCGCCCGTCGTGATGTTGACCACGGCGTCGGTCGCCTGCTTGATGCGCGGCAGGAACTGCATGAACACATCGGGATCGGGCGTCGGCCTGCCCGTTTCCGGGTCCCGCGCATGAAGATGGAGGACGGAAGCGCCCGCCTCGGCCGCCTCGATCGCCTGTTGCGCGATCTCGTCGGGCGTCACCGGCAGATGGGGGGACATCGAGGGGGTGTGGACGGCGCCGGTCAGGGCGCAACTGATGATGACCTTCGACACGCCGTTCAATCCTTCGCTGCGGGAAGCCGGATCAGCAGCTTCCCCTGATTCTGCCCGGAATAGAGGCGCGCTATCGCGCCGGGGGCCTCGCCAAGCCCTTCCAATACGTCCTCGCGGTAGCGCAGCCGTCCCTCGCGCAGCCAGGCCGACAATTGGGCGACGGCCTCATCGAAGCGATCGGCATAGTCGAACGTCAGGAATCCGCGCATTGTCGCCCGCTTCACCAGCAGGTGACGCTCGGGCCGCGCCCCTTGCGGCCAGGGGTCCCAGCTCGCGATCGAGGCGGTGCCGCAGACGGCGATCCGCGCACGCAGGCGCAAATGGCGCAGCACCGCATCGCTGATCGGCCCGGCTATATTGTCGAAATAAATGTCGACCCCGTCGGGACAGGCGCGGGCGATGGCGGCATCCAGATCGGGCTCGCCGCGATAGTCGATCGCGGCGTCATAGCCGAACTCGTCCAGGCACTGGCGCCGCTTTTCCGGCCCGCCCGCCAGGCCGACCGTGCGGCAGCCCGATATGGCGGCGATCTGGCCCACGCACGACCCCACCGATCCCGCCGCCGTCGAGACGAGCACCGTCTCGCCGGGACGGGGGGCGCAGATGTCGAGCAGCCCGAAATAGGCGGTGACGCCGTTCAGTCCCAATATGCCGAGATAGAGCGACAGCGGCAGATCGGTGTCCGGGACGCGCAGCAATATGGCGGACCGGTCGACCGCCGCATGCTCCTGCCAGCCGAACAGGCCCATCACCCTGTCGCCCGGCGCGAAACCGCCGTGCCGCGATTCCACCACCTCCCCGACGGCGAAGGCGCGCATGACGTCCCCGACATGGATCGGGTCGGAATAGTTGCTCGCGTCGCTCAGCCAGCCCCGCATGGCGGGCTCGACGGACAGATAATGGTTGCGCACCCATATCTGTCCATCGGCGGGAACGGGCATGGGGCGTTCCTCCAGCGCGAAATGCTCGCTCTGGGGAATGGCCTGCGGACGGCGCGCAAGGATGACGGCGTGGTTCATCGCATCAATAGCTGTAGCTGAGCGTCGCGCCGTAAGTGGCGGGCATGCCGGTGGTGCGCGCCACCGTATCGACCACATGGGTGACGGTGGTGACGTAGAATTTATTGGTGACGTTGCGCCCCCAGAGCTGGAACTTCCATCCGCTGTCCGGGCTTTCGAGGCCGATCCGCAGGTCGAGCACGGCATAGCCGGGCAGGGCGAATTCGGGCGCTCCCCCGAACGCCGCCACGCTGCGCGAGCGGTAGCGGACATTGCCGCCCAGCGAGAGGTCGAGATTGCCGGTCAGGGCGAAACGATAGTCGAGATCGCCGTTGAGCTGCCATTTGGGCGTGCTGGGAAAGGGTTCGCCCTTGATGTCGACGACGGCGGCATAGGGATCGTTGGCGAGGAAGCTCCTGTCGACGCGCGAGTCGACATAGGTGGCGCCGCCATTGAAGGTCAGCCCGTCGACCGGCCGCCAGTTGACGCTCAGCTCCGCGCCGCGGACGCTCGACCTCGGAACCTGCACCAGCCCGGGCAGATTGCCGAAGGCGGTGGTGATGTAGCCGATGATCTGCTTGTCGTCATATTTGTAATAGAAGCCCGCGCCCGTCAGTTGCAGCCGCCGGTCGAGCAGCGAAAGCTTGAAGCCGGCCTCATAGGCGAGCACCGATTCCTGCGTCACCGGGTCGAACTGGCTGGGGAAAAGGCCGGGCACCGTCGGGAAGCTGCCCGCCTTATAGCCGCGCGTGACGTTGGCGTAGAGCAGGCTGTCGGGATTCGGTTTCCAGTTGAGGCTGGCGCGCCAGGAAATATTATCCTCCTTCAGCGACTTTTCGACGCTGGGCACCGGGATGAAGGGCGTGCCATAGCCGACTTCGCCGAGCGTCGCGCAGGCGCCCGGCGCGAGCGCCACCGTCGGCGGATCGAAATTGCGCGACAGGTTCGACAGGAAGCTGAACGCGTTGGAGATCAGGCCGTCCCCCACGTCCAGCAGGCAGCCGCTGAACCGGTTGCGCTGATCGCTGTAGCGCGCCGAAACCTGCGCCGTCACCGTGTCCGTCAGCTCATAGTCGAGGCTGCCGAACACCGCCTTGGTCGTGATCTTCTGATGGTTGCTGTTGATGAAGGAGGTATAGCGGAACGGCCCCACCCCGCTGTTGCTGGCGATATAGTCGCCGCGCTGGTCGTCCCCGGTGGTGTCGTGGCTGTAATTGCCGCCCAGCATCCAGCGGATCGGGCCCGCCGTGCCCGCGAGCCGCAATTCCTGCGACACCGTCTCTATGTCGGCGTTGATCGTCAGCAGGAAATTATTCTGCGGCACGCCGTCGGTGTCGCTGGGCGAACGCTGCCTGAACCGCGAATAGGCGCTGATGGAGGTCAGGGCCACGGCATCGCTGACGTCCAGGTCGCCGCGCAGCGAGAATTGATAGAAGCTGTCGTCGCGGCGAAGGTCGGCGCCGGGGTCTCAGTCCGCGATGCGGCTGCGGTTGGGGGCCGGGACGGCGGCTTCCAGTTCTGCCGTGATGTCGGTATAGCCGCCCGCCGACGGAGCCACGGTCGGGGCGTATTTCACGAACTGCGCCGCCTGCGTCTCGCTCCGGTCGATCCAGCCATTGGCGTTGAATTCGAAGCGCAGCGTGTCGGTGGGCTCCCAATCGAGCAGCAGGCGGGCGGTGGAATAGTCCCGGCGGCCGAGGCGGTCGGCCGGGCGGGTCTGGCTGATCTGCCAGCCGTCGCGATATTCGTGGCGCACCGCCAGCCGCGCCTTCAGATTGGCCGCGATGGGGCCGCTGACGAAGCCCTGCGCATCCACCTGGTCGAACCGGCCATAGCTGAGGTCGATGCCGGCGGCGAGGTGGTCGGTCGGCTTGGCCGCGATATAGTTGATCGCGCCGCCGGTCGAATTCTGGCCGAACAACGTGCCCTGCGGCCCTTTCAGCGCCTCGACGCGCTCGACGTCGAGCGACGCCCCCTGCGTCATGGCGAGATAGGGCAGGGGCACCTGGTCGACATAGACGCTGACCGCCGGGGCCACGGCGACAGCGACGTCGTAGAAGCCGATGCCGCGCATCGTGAAGACCGGCGTGCCATAGGCGCTCGGCTGATAGGTGAAGCCGGGAACGATCTTCACCAGGTCCGACGGCTGGGTCACGCCCGCATTTTCAAGCTGGCTCGCGGAGGCCGCCGTGATGGAGACCGGCACGTCGTTCAGCCGTTCCTCACGCTTCTGCGCGGTGACGATGATCTCGCCCACGGCAAGGTCGCGTTGCGGCGCGGCCTCGGCCTGTTCGGCCGGGGATTGCGCATGGCTGCACAGCGGCGCGACGAGCGCGCTGGTCGCGAGCAGGACGCATATGGGCTTCCTCATTTTTCCTCTCCCTCGTTCAAGCCCTGACTGCCTGATCTGGTGGGGCAGCCGGGTTGTTTGTTCATTCCTTGGCGCGGCATCTTCCCGGGCCGCATGCCCTTCGTTCAGGTCAGCGGCGGGCGCGCTTCCACAGCCGCCGGGCAAGGCGCCAGACCGGCGGGGCCGGAACGGTCGGACGGAAGTGGGGCGCATGATCGCGGCGCGCCGATTGTCCGCGAGCGGGCGGCGACATACCAAATGCTCTCGATGAACATCGCATTTCCTCTCCGGAAAGCCCTGTTGTCCTGCCGCCCCGCCCCGCATCGATCGTGGGGGTCAGGGGCGGTTGGCGGTCTTTCGATGCGGCGCCTTGATGTCGTGGACAATCTCGGCGCCGCCGGTTCGCCCTGTCGGCTCGGCTTTTCTTTTCGGGTTTCTGTGACCGTAGAATGCCATGCCGGCGGGCTGTGTCAATATAAAACTCTACATATGTGGAGTATTTCTCAGCCTCCCATTTACGCGCCTGTTATCCGGCTTCTTTGCCCGCCCAGCGACATGCCGCTGACCCCGTCGCGCAGCGTCAGATTGAGCTCGTCGCCCGGTTGCAGGAACCGGCCCAGCGTCTTCATTTCGACGCGCATGCCATCGCGGCGCGCGGCGTCGTTCAGCAGGTTGGTCTTGAGCAGTTCGATCAGGCCCGGCGTGCCTTGCGCGATGACGCCGCCCGGCGTTCCGGTCAGCACCATGTCGCCGGGCTTCAGGTCCATGATCGCCGCGATCTGGGTCAGCGTTTCGGCGGGCTTGTAGATCAGCTGTCCAGTGTTGGCGGACTGGCGGACCTTTCCGTCATAGGTCAGCGAAAGTTCCAGATTGTCGACCGTCGCCGCGACCTCTTCGGGTTCGAGCAGATAGAAGACCGGCCCGGCCGGGCAGAAGGTGCGATAGCTCTTGCCCTGGAACCACTGCATGAAGGACGCGCCGAACATGGTGTCGCGCGCCGACACGTCGTTGCACAGGACCACGCCGGCAAGATAGGAGCCGAGATTGCCGGCGGTCACGGTCGTTCCCGCTTCCAGCGGACGGCGCAGGACGATGCCGACCTCCACCTCATAATCCAGAAGCTCGACCCCCTTGGGACGGACGATGTCGGCATAGGCGCCGCAGAGCGACGAACTGGCCTTGGCGAAAAGGAGGTTCTCCTTGCGCACATGATGACCGGCTTCCGCCGCATGCTCATCATAGTTGAGCCCTTGGCAGATCAGCGTCGCATCGGGGGTGACGGGGCTCAGAAGGGCGCTCGCGGCAAAGCGCACCGCCTCGCCCGTGGCGGTCAGGTCCGGCGCGGCTTCGATCGCGCCGATCAGTTCGCCCAGGGTCTTCGCGCCGCTCGCAATGCCCCGACCCTCGACCCGGTCGACCGGCCCCTCGGGCGCATCGCCGGTCAGCACGGCCCAGCGCGGGCCCGCGCCTTCATCATAGCGGACGATCATCAATGCCATCATTCTACTCCTGCATTCCAATGGGGATGTCAGCGAAGCCAGGGGCGCGGGGGCACCAGCAGGGAGTCGACGATATTGCGGACGAGCGGCGGCGCGTCGGCCGGGGCGGGGGCGGGCGGACGCATGGAATCGGGCAGATCGTCGCCCCAGGACCAGAGGTCGCCGCGGGACAGCGGATGGAAACCGGTCGGATAATCGGCGGTCATCAGGTCGCCGTCCGCATAATGTTCCCACTCGTCCCCGGCGGAGTCCTTCCAATAATCGAACACCTGACCGCCGAGCACATGGCGGCCGATGCCCCAATAATGGTTCCAGCCCCTGCCGCGCAGATATTGCTGGCCCTGCCCCACCGCATCGACGTCGATCGTCTCGGTCGAGATGTGCAGCAGGCGCGATTCCGGCCCGGCGAGCAGCGCGAGGCTGTGATGGTCGGCGGGCTCCGCGCCCCGGTCGAAGCGGAAGAAGCCCAGCACCGGCGCATCCTCGCCCACGGTCGCGACGTCGGTCGGGAGATAGCCGAAATGGCGCCGGTACCAGCCGGTGGTCCGTTCGAAGTCCGGCGTCTGGAGGACGACATGGCCGATGCGGAACACCGGCGCGGGCGCGGTCAGCGTCCGGACCGGCCTGTCGATGCGGCGGCTGGCCACGGGCGAGTTGACCTCGGTCAAGGGCTCCCGCACCGGCAGCGGCTCCAGCGGCGCCGCGCCCCAGAGCAGGTCGACGCGCACGCCTTCCGGATCGAAGAGGCGCACCCGCTCGCCGCCGCCCGGCGCATCCGTCGCTTCGACTGGGGCCTGGGTGGCGGCGGACAGCCGATCGAGATCGGCGCGGTCCCTGGCGGCAAGGCCGAAGCCGACGAAGGCGTCCCGCTCCGACGCGATCAGCTCGACGCAATAGGGTTGCGGTCCATAGCCCCGGAAATGGCGCTGCCCGCCGCTGCCGCCCGCGACCGGCACGAAGCCGAAATCCTCCAGGAAGCGGGCCATGGCGTCGATGTCGCGCCGCTCGAAGCTCACATGGACGACGGCGTCCGCCCGGACGATGGGATCGACCCGGTCCATCATGACCTTGCTCCCCTGATCCGGTCGATCACCGCCATCGGGTCTTCCGGCATGGCGTCGCCGCGCCAGGCGACATGCTGGTCGGGGCGGATCAGCACGAAATCGCGCTCGTAGATCCGCTGGGCATGCGCATCGCGAATGTCGAGCAGGTCGACCGGCACGCCCCGCTCGCGCGCGGCGTCGAGCAGCGGCTGGGCCGGGGTGTCGGTGAAGCGGACCAGGGTGAACCAGGGCCCCAGCCGGTCGAAGATGGCGCTGCCGTCCTCCAGGAACAGATGCGGCGCCCGCGCCCCCGGCCAGGTGCTGGGCACATAATCGCGCAGCCGCCATTCCGGTTCGTCGCATTCATGGCAGACGATCGGCGACTGGCGGTAGCGATGGTCGAGTTCGATGCCCCGCGATTCATTCTCCGCATTGCCGAGTTCCGCGATCAGCGCGCCATAGGCGTCGCGCGCGGCGGCCCCCTCCGGCGTGTCGTCATGGATGATCGGGGCATAGGCTTGCGCGATCTTCAGGCGCACGCCCATATGCAGGCGCGACGCGTCGACAATGGCGCGGCCCACCGGCCGGCGCTCCGCCTCTATGCTGTCGAGCAGGGCGGGGCCGCCCCAGCCCTGCAGGATGGCGGCATATTTCCAGGCGAGGTCGACGGCGTCGCCTATCCCGGTGTTCATGCCGTAACCGCCGGTCGGGATCACCTGATGCACGGCATCGCCCGCCATCCACACCCGCCCGCGCCCATATCCGTTCGCCAGCACCAGATGCGGCGACCAGGGGTTCGCCTGGATCACCTCGATCGGGAATTCCCGGCCCAGCGCGTCGAAGGCGAGTTGTTTGGGATCGATGGCCGCCGCGTCCGCCGCTTCGGGCAGCATGCAGTGGAGCGTCCAGATCTCCGCGTCGTCCTGCGCGATCAGCGTGCTGCCGGCGGGCGACTGATAATGCCAGGCGATGCCGAAGCGCTGGAGCAGGTCGCGCGCCTCCGACCGGAAATGCACCATGAAGAAGCGGGCGACATTATATTGCCCGTCCCAGGCAAAGCCCAGCTTCTCGCGGACGATGCTGCCGCCGCCGTCGCAGCCCGCGAGCAGGGCGCAGCGCTGCCGTTCGGTGCGCCCCGTCGCGACTTCGCGCAGATGGACCGTCACCCCTTCGCCATCGTCGTCGAAGCCCTCGACCGCCCAGCCGAACCGCATTTCGACCAGCGGAGATTCTTCCAGCAACCCGCGCAGCAGCGGTTCCAGGACGACCTGGCTCAACCGCATGTAGGGTTCGAGCGGTTGCGACCCGTCATTGTTCGCGCGAATGTCTTCTCGCCAGCTTTCGACGTCGGGATAGCGGAAGCGGGCCAGTTCCCACTCGTTCAGCCGCGTCACCCAGGAAACGTCCATCGGATTGCCGCGCGGCACGGCGACGTCGCGTATCTTCTCCGCAATGCCCATGCGGCGGAACAGCTCCATGCTGCGGCCATTGGTCACGTCCATCTTCGGATGGCGCGTGGTCGAGGGATTGCGTTCGAGCAGCAGCGTGCGAACGCCGCGGCTTTGAAGCTCAAATGCGGTGGTAAGGCCGACAGGCCCCCCACCCGCTACGATGACTGGAACATCCACGGGGCATCTTCTCCATCACGGTCATTGCCGTCTGGAGAGCAGGGCTAACATGCCCTGCGGCAGGAGTCCATAAAAACTCTACAGTCGTGGAGTTTATTTGAAGACAGCGCGTTCGACGAGGTTCCAATAGCGTTCGACGGCCTCTTCATTCCTGATGGAAAAGCCAATGGTTTCCGCCATTTCGCGGTTGAGCGACGACAGGGTGGAGGTCATGCCGATGAGCATGTAATAGACATGATCGGGATCGCCCTGCAGGAGCTGGCCCTCCGCCTGCGCCGCCCGGATCTGGGGCAGGATGCGGTCGCGGGTCTTGCTGAGAACCTTCTCGACCAGCCAACCGATTCTCGGACTCGATCCCTGGTTCTCGCGCAGCATGAAATGGTGGAACGCGGTATGTTCGACCGTGAAGCGCAGGAAGGTCCGGAACTCGGCCCGCACGCGCTCTGACGCGGACATTCGGGAATCGGGGGGAATGGCCTCGTCCCACATGGTCTCGATCTGCTCGAAGGCATATTCGGCCACCGCCTTCCACAGCGCCTCCTTGGTGCGGTAATGATAGGTGATCAGCGTATATTCCAGGCCCGCGCGTTCCCCGATGCGGCGCACGCTGCTGCCGTCGAACCCGCGCTCGGCAAATTCGTTGAGCGCCGCCTCCAATATCGCCTGGCGCGTTTCGACGGACCGCTGCTGTTCGCGCCGGTTGGTCTTCCGCCGCTGTCCGGGCTGTTTCGCGGCGGCGCTTTCGTCCGGGGCCTTTTTGCGGTTTGTCTCTGCCATTGAGCCTCCAAATTGCAGCCGTGAAGCGGAAGCGTGCCCGTGTCCCCCGGCATCCTGCCCTGCCGCCGTGATCGGGATCGACGTTGGAAGGAGGGCAAGCCGCCTTCGCGCACGCTCTACCCAAGTCAATCGCGCGGATCGAGTCCCGAAACCAGAATGTCGACCAGCTTTTCCGCCACGGTCCCGGCCGGCATCGCCCCTTCCGGATCGTACCAGCGCCCCGGCCAGTTGAGCGCCCCAGCCAGCGCGAAAGCAGCCATCTTCACGTCGATCCGCGCGATCGAACCATCGGCAACGGCGTCTTCGATCAACCTGCGCAAGGCATTGTCGATCTCCCGCTTCAGCGCGCGATAGCGCGGCCGGCTTTCCGGCGAGAGCACTTCGTCCCCGGTCCGGATCACGCATCGCCCGAAATCGTCCATGTTGACCTCGGCATAGCGGCGCAGGAAGCGCGTCAGCCGATGGCGGCCGTCACCGGGCTCCCGCCGGGCCTGATCGGCCGCTTCCAGCAATTGCTGCAGGCCGATGGTGACGCATTCCAGCAGCACCTGATCCTTGTTGGCCAGATAGTGGTAGATGGTGCGCTTGGATATGCCCAGGCTGGCGGCGACGTCGTCCAGCGACGTCGCGTGAAACCCGCGTTCGTTGAACATCCGCACCGCCGCGCGCAGCACGGCCTCGCGCTTGGCAAGGCGCTCGGCTTCTTTCTGGGCGGGGGTGCGGAATGGTGAAGCGGCGTGCATCAATGTCCTCTTTTTTCTCTCCATCGAAGCGTTGACAGGAAACCCGGCGCGACGCAATACACCCAAAAGTGCATGAGTCACTCATGAGTTTCCGGAGGCTGAAATGGATCTGAAGGGAATGGCTGCCATCGTCACCGGCGGCGCGTCGGGATTGGGCGGCGCCACCGCCGCGCGTCTGGCCCGGGGCGGCGCCAGGGTGACGCTGTTCGACCTGAACGCCGAATTGGGGACGGCCCATGCCGACGCCATTGGCGGCCAGTTCATGAAGGTCGACGTGACGGACGAGGGCGCCGTCGCGGCAGCGTTCGAGCAGGCTGAGGCGCTGCACGGCGTCGCGCGCATCCTGGTCAACTGCGCGGGGATCGCGCCGGCGATCAAGACCGTCGGCAAGGAGCATGCGCCCCATCCGCTGGACGTGTTCAGGCGGACCGTCGAAGTGAACCTGATCGGGACATTCTGCATGATCGCCCGCTTCGCGGCTTCCCTGGCGAAGGCGGACGAGATCGAGGGTGAGCGGGGCGTCATCGTCAACACGGCGTCGGTTGCGGCGTTCGACGGCCAGATCGGCCAGGCCGCCTATAGCGCCTCCAAGGGCGGCGTCGTCGGCATGACCCTGCCCATCGCCCGCGACCTGGCGCAGCACAAGATCCGCGTGATGACCATCGCGCCGGGTATCTTCCTGACGCCCATGCTGGAGGCGTTCCCCCAGCATGTGCAGGATGCGCTGGGGGCGCAGGTGCCGCATCCCAGCCGCCTTGGGAAGCCCGACGAATATGCGCAGCTCGTGGACAGCATCATCGCCAATCCCATGCTGAACGGCGAGGTCATCCGACTGGACGGCGCGATCCGAATGGCGCCGCGTTGAGCGGCCCCGGCAGGCGAAGCGCTGGTTCCACGCGCGCGCCTGCCGCCTTCTGGAGAGGGGGACCGGTTCGGTCCGCCGCTCCTCCTCATGTCGAAGGAAGCTGAAAATGGCCGAAGCCTATATTGTCGAGGCGCTGCGTACTGCCGGCGGCAAGCGCAAGGGCGCGCTGTCGGGCGTTCATCCGGCGGATCTGGGCGCCGTGGTGCTGAACGCATTGGTCGACCGCAGCGGCATCGATCCCGCCGCGGTCGAGGATGTCATATTGGGCTGCGTCACGCAGGGCGGCGAACAATCCTTCGCCTTCGGCCGCAATGTCGTGCTGGCGTCGAAGCTGCCCGACAGCGTTCCCGCCGTCACCATCGACCGGCAGTGCGGATCGTCGCAGCAGGCGCTGCATTTCGCGGCGCAGGCGGTGATGTCCGGCACGCAGGACCTGGTGATCGCGGCCGGCGTGGAAAGCATGACGCGCGTGCCGATGGGCTCCAACTTCAATCTGCATGCGCAGGCGGGAATAGGGGAAGGGCCATGGCCCGCCAGCATCCGCGAGCGCTACGGCGTCAACGAGTTCAGCCAGTACCATGGCGGGCAGGCGATTGCCGACAAATATGGCTTCAGCCGCGAAGACATGGACGCCTACGCGCTGGAGAGCCATCGCAAGGCCGCAGGCGCCATCGCCGCGGGCGCTTTCGAGCGCGAGATCGTGCCGGTCGACACGCCGGACGGCCGCTTCGCGCAGGATGAGGGCGTGCGCGCCAATGGATCGATGGAGGCGCTGGCCGGTCTCAAGACGCTGACCGAAGGCGGCACGATCACCGCCGGCAATGCGAGCCAGATGACCGATGGCGCCTCCGCCGTGCTGGTCGCGAATGAGGAGGCGCTGAAGCGGTTCGACCTGAGGCCGCTGGCGCGCATCCATAATCTGACGGTGACGGCGGGCGACCCCGTCATCATGCTGGAGGAACCGATTGCAGCCACGGAAAGGGCGCTGCGCCGGGCGGGGCTGGGCCTGGACGAGATCGACCTGTTCGAAGTGAACGAAGCTTTCGCTTCCATTCCCATGGCCTGGCTGAAGGTGCTGGGCGCTGATCCGGGCAAGCTGAACGTCCATGGCGGTGCGATCGCGCTGGGCCACCCTCTCGGCGCGAGCGGGACGAAGCTGATGGCGACCCTTGTCCATGGATTGAGGGCGCGGGGCAAGCGCTATGGGCTGCAAGCCATGTGCGAAGGCGGCGGCATCGCCAACGTGACCATCGTCGAGGCATTGTGACGGTTCCTGCGGAGCGGGCGTCGCGGGCTTGCGCGCCCGGCGCCCGCGCCGGCGGACCGGCGGATGAACAGGGTTAAGGATGAGTTGACGGGCCGCAAACCCAGGCCGGTAACCGGGGCAGATTTCCGGGCACGGGGTGTACAAATCGTTTTCGATCTGATTCACACTTTGGATGACTTCTGGTGGATCTGGCCCTGACGACGATAGCGGCTTTGCCGATTTACGGCGTGTGGTCGGTGCACTGGCGGCGCAGGTCGGCACGCTTCAGGAGACGGTTGAGCGTCTGACGATAGAGAATGCCGAACTGAAGGCCGAGAATCTCGCGCTGAAGGACGA
>NZ_JAINEZ010000058.1:0-33273 GCF_019873065.1 Sphingobium sp. PNB | reverse complement strand
CGGGAACTGCCGGGCCAGCGGCTGCGTGCCCGGCTCTCCGCTCGATCCCCGCGCCCAGGGGTGCAACCAGTTGATCCGGGAGGGCGCGGTGCTGGTCCAGAGCGCCGCCGACGTAATCGAGGCGATCGGCGCCATCGACCCGCGCATGGTTCGGCAGCCCGGCGGCCACTTCGCGGGCGAGCCGCCGTCCGGCGACGTGGCCGAGCGGGAGCGGGCGTCGGTCGTCGCGCTGCTGGGACCGGCGCCCGTGCCGGTGGATGAACTGATAAGGCTGTCGGGCCTTGGCCCCGCCGTGGTGCAGACCGTGCTGCTGGAACTGGAACTCGCCGCCCGGCTGGAGCGGCATGCGGGTGGGAAGGTCAGCCTGTCGTGATGGGGCGTCCCGACCGTGCGGAATGCCGCCTGCATCGCTGCGGCTTGACGGAGGGCGGAAACAGCTTTCAGACTCGCGCGTGTACGTGAGAGACAATTTGAACCGGGGCATGAATGCAGCTTGTCATCGTTGAATCGCCGGCCAAGGCGAAGACCATCGAAAAATATCTGGGCGGCGATTTCCATGTGCTGGCCAGCTATGGGCATATCCGCGACCTGCCGCCCAAGGACGGGTCGGTGGACCCCGACAACGGCTTTGCCATGAGTTGGGAAAATTATGGCGACAAGGGCAAGCAGCTCAAGGCCATAGCAGACGAGGCCAAGAAGGCGACCCGCCTGATCCTGGCGACCGACCCTGATCGCGAGGGGGAGGCGATAAGCTGGCATGTGCAGGAGGTGCTGCGCGCCAGGAAGGCGCTGCCGCAGAAGGTGGACCGCGTGACCTTCAACGCGATCACCAAGCAGGCGGTGACCGAGGCGATGGCCCAGCCGCGCGCGCTGGACGAGGATCTGATCGACGCCTATCGGGCGCGGCGGGCGCTGGATTATCTGGTGGGCTTCACGCTTTCTCCGGTGCTGTGGCGCAAGCTGCCCGGCGCGAAGTCGGCGGGGCGGGTGCAGTCCGTGGCCTTGCGGCTGGTCGTGGACCGGGAGCGCGAGATCGAAAGCTTCGTGCCGCAGGAATATTGGTCGGTCGCGGCCGAGATGGAGCAGGGCGGACAGGGTTTCGTTGCGCGGCTGGTGCGCTGGCGCGGCGAGAAGATCGAGCGGCTGACCATCGGCAGGGAAGGCGACGCCATGGCCGCGAAGGCGGATGTGGAGGCCGGGCGCTTCACCGTCGAGAAGGTCGAGACCAAGCCGGTTTCGCGCAATCCTCCGCCGCCGTTCACGACCTCGACGCTTCAGCAGGAGGCGGCGCGCAAGCTCGGCTTCTCCGCCAGCCATACGATGCGGATCGCGCAGCAGCTCTATGAGGATGGCGCGATCACCTATATGCGGACCGACGGCGTGCAGATGGACGGCAGCGCCATTTCCGCCGCGCGCAAGGCGATCGCGGAGCGCTATGACGGCGGCTATCTGCCCGAAAAGCCGCGCCAGTACCAGACCAAGGCGAAGAATGCGCAGGAAGCGCATGAGGCCATTCGTCCGACCGAGTTTTCGCGCGACAAGGTGGGATCGGGCGACCATGCGCGGCTGTACGACCTGATCTTCAAGCGGGCGCTGGCGAGCCAGATGGCTTCGGCGCGGCTGGAGCGGACGACCGTCGATCTGGTCGATGCGACCGGGCAGCATGGGCTGCGCGCCACCGGACAGGTGGTGATCTTTCCGGGGTTCCTGGCGCTCTATGAGGAAGGGCGCGACGATGCGGAAGACGATGATTCGAGGCTGCTGCCGCGCTTGGGCGTGGGCGACGCTCCCGCCAAGAAGAGGGTGACGGCGGAGCAGCATTTCACCCAGCCGCCGCCGCGCTATTCGGAAGCGTCGCTGGTCAAGAAGCTGGAGGAACTGGGGATCGGGCGGCCGTCCACTTATGCCTCCACGCTTCAGGTGCTGAAGGACCGCGATTATGTGCGGATCGAGAAGAATCGCTTCTTCGCGGAGGAAAGCGGGCGGCTGGTAACGGCTTTCCTGGAGCGTTTCTTCGAGCGGTACGTGTCCTACGACTTCACGGCGGGGCTGGAGGATGAGCTGGATGAGATTTCCGGCGGGCGGGCCCAGTGGCAGGCGGTGCTGGAAGCCTTCTGGCGCGACTTCAAGCCCAAGACCGCCGAGGTGATGGAGCAGAAGCCGTCGGACATCACGGCCGAGCTGGACAAGTTTCTGGAGCCGATGCTGTTCCCGCCCAAGGCGGACGGGTCCAATCCGCGTGCCTGCCCGATGTGCGGCGACGGGCAATTGTCGCTGCGCGGCGGGCGGTTCGGCGCGTTCATCGCCTGCTCCAACTATCCGGAGTGCAAATATACGCGCAAGTTCGGGCAGCCGGGCGGCGACAAGGATGGCGAGGACAAGGGGCCGGAGGTGCTGGGCCAGCATCCCGAGACCGGGCAGGATATTGTCCGGAAATCCGGGCGGTTCGGACCCTATATCGAGATGGGCGAGGGCAAGGAGGCGAAGCGCGGCTCCATTCCCAAGGATTTGCCCGATGGCGAGTTGACGCTGGACTGGGCGGTGAAGCTGCTGAGCCTGCCGCGCGAGATCGGGCTGCATCCGGAGACGGGGAAGCCCATCGTGGCCAATATCGGGCGGTTCGGGCCCTATCTGCTGCATGACGGCAAATATGGGCGGCTGTCCTCCACCGCGGAGATTTTCGAGGTGGGGATGAACAGCGCCGTGGCCAAGCTGGCCGATGCGGCGAACAAGGGCGGGCGTGGGGCTTCGTCGCGGGAGCCGCTGAAGGTGCTGGGCAAGCATCCGCGCACCGAAGCGGAGATCAAGCTGATGGCGGGGCGCTATGGTCCCTATGTGACCGATGGCACGACCAATGCGACGCTGCCCAAGACCATCGAGCAGGATGCCCTGACGCTGGAGGAGGCTGCGCAACTGATCGATGCGCGGGCTGCGGCGGCGCCTGCGAAGAAGGGGAAGAAGGCGCCGGCGAAAAAGGGTGCGGCGAAGAAGCCTGCCGCGAAGAAGGCGCCTGCCAAGAAGAAGGTGGCGGCGGAGTAATTATGCTCGTCATCCCCGGAAAGCGGGAATCCATCTCCCATAAATTGTGCCTGGCGCAAGATCAGGTGATGGATTCCCGCCTGCGCGGGAATGACGATGATTGATAAGCGGGTTGGCTTACTCCACCCAATCCAAGCCGATGTCGCGGTAGATGAAGCGGTCGTCTTCCCAATCTTCCTTCACCTTGACGTGGAGGTAGAGATGGACCTTGACCCCGAGCAGGCTGGCCAGTTCGGCGCGGGCCTTTGAGCCGATTTCCTTGAGGCGCTGGCCGCCCTTGCCCAGCACGATGGCGCGCTGGCTGGAGCGGCCGACGAGGATCTGCTGGTGGATTTCGACCGATCCGTCCTCGCGCTCGCTATATTTTTCCGTGTCGACGGCGGCGGCATAGGGGAGTTCGGCGTGGAGCTGGTGATAGAGCTGTTCGCGCGTGATCTCCGCCGCCAGCATGCGGTCGGTGGCGTCGGAAACCTGATCCTCCGGGAAGTGCCAGGGGCCTTCGGGCATGGCCCTGGCGAAGGCGGTCTTGAGTTCGGGAAGGCCGTCGCCGGTCGCCGCGCTGACGAAGAAGGTCTCCGCTATGTCGAGCTGTTCGTAGAGCCGCTGGGTGTGGACCAGCAGCTTTTCCTTGATGGCGATGTCGACCTTGTTGAGGATCAGCCATTTCCTCTCCGGGCGGGCGGCGAGGGCGCTGACGATCGGTTCCATCTTGGCGCCGAGGCCCGCCTTGCCGTCGACGACCAGAGCGATCAGGTCGGCGCCTTGCGCGCCGCCCCATGCGGCCTGCACCATGGCGCGGTCAAGGCGGCGCTTGGGGGCGAAGATGCCGGGGGTGTCGACCAGCACCATCTGCGCGTCGCCTTCTATCGCGACGCCCATGACGCGGGTGCGGGTGGTCTGCGCCTTGGGGCTGGTGATCGCCACCTTCTGGCCTACCAGCGCGTTGACCAGCGTGGATTTGCCCGCATTGGGCGCGCCGACTATGGCGATGACGCCGCAGCGTTGGGATTCAGGATTTAGGCTCAAAAAATCACTCCGTTCGCCCTGAGCTTGTCGAAGGGCTTTCCTTTTCTTGGTTCGAGCGCGCCAAGGTAGAGATGAGTGTCCAATCCTCGCGAATGAGAGCGAGTTTCTTGGCCCGGCTCCAGCCTTTGATTTGGCGCTCTGCTTCAAGCGCCTCCATACGGGTTCCGAACTCCTGCGACCAGACCAGTTTTATAGGGCGGCGGTTTTGGGTGTGGCCGGGGATTGCGCCTGCCTCATGTTGCGCGATGCGGGTTTGGAGATTGTCGGTGTGGCCGGTGTAGAAGCTGCGGTCGGCGCAGTGGAGGAGGTAGGTCCAGAAGGGCATGACTTTCCCGAAAAGAAAGAAAAGCCCTTCGACAGGCTCAGGGCGAACGGAGGCGGGGCGGGACTTAGGTGGTGAGCTTCTCCAGCAATGCCTTTGCCGCCGCGGTTTCCGCTTCCTGCTTGGAACCGCCCGTCGCGCTTGCTTCGCCTGCGCCCTTGATGCTGACCGTTACCGTGAATTTCAGGGCGTGGTGGGGGCCGGAGCGGTCGGTCATCGCATATTCCGGCGGTTTGCGCTTGTTGGCGGCGGCCCATTCCTGGAGTGCGGACTTGGGGTGTTTGGGCGCGCTGGACTGGGTGTCGACGCGGTCGGCCCAGAGACGGCGGACGAGGGTGCGGGCCTCCTCCAGGCCGCCCTCCAGATAGAGCGCGCCGATCAGCGCCTCCATGACGTCGCCCAGCACATTGTCGCTGTCGGCGGCGCCATCGTCGCGGGCCTGCTTGCCGAGCACCAGATGAGCCGGAACCCCGGCGCTGCGGGCGACTTCGGCGCAGGTCTCGCCGGAAACCAGCGCGTTGAAGCGGCGGGAAAGCTTGCCTTCGGGTTCGCCCGAAAAGCGGTCGTAGAGCCACTCCGCGATCAGCAGGCCGAGGATGCGGTCGCCCAGGAATTCCAGCCGTTCATAATTCACCGCATGGGCGCTGCCATGGGTCAGCGCCTGGTTGAAGGCGGCCGGGTCCTTCGGCGCGCGGCCGATCAGGGCGCTCAGCCAGCCTTCGGTGTCGGGTTTCGTCAAAAGCCTTCCCCGATGCGGCTCCAGCGCGCGGCGGACACCCATGTCCAGGGCAGCAGCCAGTTGGCGCTGCCATCGGTCGAGAAGACGGAGATCATCGCCTTGCCGACCAGATTTTCCTCAGGAACAAGGCCGATGCCGCCGCCGTCGACCGCCGGGAAGCGGCTGTCGGCGCTGCGGTCGCGATTGTCGCCCATCATGAAGAGATGGCCTTCGGGCACCACCACCGTGTCGCGGTCGTCGGCCGCGCCGTCCGGCACCAGGTCGAGGACATTGTAGCTTTTGCCGCCCGGCAGCGTCTCCCGATATTGGGGGTAGCGGCACTGGCGGCCGCCGGGTACGGCCTCCTCGAACTTCGGGCGGTAGCAGGGGGAGGGACTGCCTTCCTTCGCCGCCGCATCCTCCATATTGGGGGTGACGGGTATGACGAGGTCGGCCACCTTCTGCTTCGGAATGGCCTGACCGTTCAGATAGACGGTGCCCCCGCGCACGGAGATCATGTCGCCGGGCAGGCCGATGACGCGCTTGATATAGTCGTTCTTCTGGTTCGGCGGCGCCTTGAACACCACCACGTCGCCGCGCTGCGGCGTCGAGGCGAAGATGCGGCCGGGGATCAGCGGTATGCCGAAGGGCAGCGAATAGCGCGAATAGCCATAGGGCCATTTCGCCACCAGCAGATAATCCCCGATCAGCAGGCGCGGCTGCATCGATTCCGACGGGATGTTGAAGGGCGACACGATGAAGCTGCGAAGGACGAAGACGAACACCGCCAGCTTTGCGAGAAACCAGAGGAAATCCCGCGTTTCGGATTTTGCGCTCATGCTTGGTCGTCTTTTCCTTCAATTCGCCCTGAAAACAGGCCGTCGCGGCTTTTGCGGGTTAGTAAAGCCGCCGTCAAGCGGGCTAGAGACCAACGGGTTGTCACTTCATGCTGCCCCGCAGCCCGATTTTTCCCCTCGAACGGTGCAATAGCGGAACGACTTGGCTAGGATGGGCAAGAATCGACAGGTGCAGCGTCGGTATCGATCAACGGCAAAACAAGAGGATATATCCCAATGTCCAGCCCTGCACTGGCAGCGCTCGCGGCTCTTCCCCAGGCCGATCTCAAGTCCATCTTCACCACCGATCCCGACCGGCTGAGCAAGTTCACCCTGCGCCAGGGGCCCGTGCGCTTCGACTGGTCGAAGACGCATCTGACCGACGAGCTGTTCGAGGGATTCCTGGCGCTGGCCGAGGAAAAGGGCTTTGCCGCGCAGCGGGACGCCCTGTTCGCGGGCGAGGCGGTGAACAACACCGAGGGCCGCGCCGCCGAGCATCCCGCCGAGCGGGGCGAGGGCAATGCCGACAGCGTGGCGCGGGCCAAGATGTTCCATGCGCGGATGCGGGCGTTGATCGACGCCATAGAGGGCGAGGCGCTGGGGCCGATCCGGCATATCCTGCATATCGGCATTGGCGGGTCGGCGCTGGGGCCCGACCTGATCGTCGATGCATTGGGCGGCGACGGAGCGCGCTATGACGTCGCCATCGTGTCCAATGTCGACGGCACGGCGCTGGAGCGGGCGATTTCGCGCTTCGATCCCGAAGCGACGCTGATCGCGGTGGCTTCGAAGACCTTCACCACCACGGAGACCATGCTGAACGCGGCGAGCGCGATCAACTGGATGGTCGAGGCGGGGGTGGATGATCCCTATGGCCGGGTGATCGCGCTGACCGCATCGCCCGACAAGGCGATCGAATGGGGCGTGGACGAGACGCGGGTGCTGCCCTTCGCGGAGAGCGTAGGCGGGCGTTATTCGCTCTGGTCGTCCATCGGGTTTCCGGCGGCGCTGGCGCTGGGATGGGATGCTTTCGAGAGCCTGCTGGAAGGCGCGGCGGCGATGGACCGGCATTTCCGGCTGAGCGACCCCAGGCAGAACGCGCCGCTGATCGCCGCCTTTGTCGACCAATATTATGCGCGGGTGCTGGGATGCCAGACGCGGGCGCTGTTCGCCTATGACGAAAGGCTGCGTCTGCTGCCCTCCTATCTCCAGCAACTGGAGATGGAGAGCAACGGCAAGAGCGTGACGCGCGACGGCAAGCCCGTCGATGGACCGACGGCGGCGATCACCTGGGGCGGCGTCGGCACGGACGCGCAGCATGCCGTGTTCCAGCTGCTGCATCAGGGGACGATCCTGACGCCGGTGGAGTTCATCGCCTCCATCGAGCCGGGCCATGCGCTCGATCCGGCGCATCATCGGGCCTTGCTGGTGAACTGCTTCGCGCAGGGCGCGGCTTTGCTGCGGGGCAAGGATAATGAGGCCGATCCGGCGCGGGCCTATCCGGGGAACCGGCCTTCGACCACCATATTGCTGGACGACGTGACGCCGGAGGTTCTGGGGGCGCTGATCGCTTTCTACGAGCATCGGACCTTTGCCAATGCGGTGCTGATGGGGATCAATCCGTTCGATCAGTTCGGTGTCGAGCTGGGCAAGGAAATCGCCAGGTCCATCGAGGCGGAGGGGCCGAAGGGGTTCGATCCTTCGACCATGGCTTTGATCGATCTGGCTTTGGGCGGGGTTTGACGGATAAGCCGCTTCTGGAGGTGGGAGGGCCCCGTTTTGCTAGCGCCCACCCCCGGCCCCTCCCGCCTGCGGGAGGGGAGTGAGAAGATTCTGGTTTGTAACTCTGCTGGGGACGCTCCATATGCGGGCGCAATCTAGCGGAGGGATGGATGAGCAATTACGACTTCGACCTTTTCGTCATCGGGGCGGGATCCGGCGGCGTGCGGGCTTCGCGCGTGGCGGCGGCGCATGGCGCGAAGGTGGCGGTGGCCGAGGAATATCGGGTCGGCGGCACCTGCGTCATTCGCGGCTGCGTGCCCAAGAAGCTGCTCATCTATGGCGCGCATTTTGCAGAGGATCTGAAGGATGCGCGGCGCTTCGGCTGGAATGTGCCCGATTGCGGCTTCGAATGGACGACGCTGCGCGACAATGTGCTGGCCGATGTCGACCGGCTGGAGGGACTCTACAAGAACACGCTGGACAGCCATGAGGTCGAACTGATCCCCGAGCGGGCGACGATCACCGGGCCGCATGGCGTGAAGCTGGCCAGCGGGCGCGAGGTCACGGCCAGATATATCCTGGTTTCGACCGGCGCCTGGCCCATCGTTCCCGACATCGAGGGGGCGGAGCATGGCGTGACGTCCAATGAACTGTTCCACCTGGAGGAATGCCCGAAGCGGATCGTGATCGTCGGCGGCGGCTATATCGCCAATGAATTTGCGGGCATCTTCCACCAGTTCGGCAGCCATGTGACGATCGTCAACCGGTCCAACACCCTGCTGCGCGGCTATGACGAGCAGATCCGCGACCGGCTGCTCCAGATTTCGACGATGAAGGGGATCAATTTCCGCTTCAACGCCGAGATGGAGAAGATCGAGAAGAATGAGGACGGCACGCTGTGCGTCCGGTTCAGGAGCGGCGATCCGATCGCCTGCGACCTGCTGGTCTTCGCAACTGGGCGCAAGCCGCATGTCGATGGGTTGGGGCTGGAGAATGCCGGGGTCGAACTGAGCGACAAGGGCGCGATCAAGGTCGATGAATATAGCCGCACGAGCTGCGAGAGCATCTATGCGGTGGGCGACGTCACCGACCGGATGCAGCTCACCCCCGTCGCGATCCGCGAGGGGCATGCCTTTGCGGATACGGTGTTCGGGGACAATCCGCGCACGGTCGATTATGATTGCGTGCCCTCCGCCGTGTTCAGCCATCCGCCGCTGGCGGGCGTGGGGCTGACCGAGGCGCAGGCGAAGAACAAATATGGGACGGTGAAGGTCTATACCTCCGACTTCCGGCCGATGAAGAATGTGCTGGCCGGGCGGGACGAGCGGGCGCTCTACAAGATGGTGGTGGACGCGACGACCAATCGCGTGGTCGGGCTGCACATGATCGGGCCGGATGCGCCGGAAATCCTTCAGGCGGCGGCGATTGCGGTGAAGGCCGGCCTCACCAAGCAGGAGTTCGACGACACCGTCGCCCTGCATCCGAGCATGGCCGAGGAGCTGGTGCTGTTGAAATAAGGCTCAGGCGTCGGCCGCGAAGGTGAGGACGAGAGCGTCGCGCCAGGCGGGTTGCGCCGGGTCGACCGCATGGATTTCGGTGACGCCGTGCATGATGCGGTGGTCGTCGATCAGCACCGCGTCCCCCGGGCGGGCAAGGGTGAATTCGCCCAATGCACCGCCCTCCGGCGTGCCGATGCGGGTGACGCCTTCGCGGACGTTGCGGCGTTCGACCAGCATGACGAAGACCCAGTCCACGCCGTCGCGGTGCATGCCCTCCGGCGTGGGGCGGCCCAGTTCCCCGGTCCGGGCCTCTATGCGGAACTGGTGGAGTTCGACATGCTGCCGTCCGGCCAGGGGGAAGCTGCGCGCGCAGAAGGCGAAGATCGCCTGCATCGCGCTATTGTCGATGGTGCCCTGCTCGACGGGATCGAACCAGCGCTGCACATCGCCATTCAGGGGATTATAGTCGCGGCTCTGGAAATGCGGCTGATGCGGTTGGCGCGTGAAGACGCCCTGTTCGCAGGCGAAGGTCGCGTGGCGGCGGCGGCGATAGCGCCCTCCGTCCGCCATATAGAGATCGGGGCCGAGATCGTCCCAGCTTCGCGCGAGCGCGTTCCAGCCGGCGGAGGGGAGCCGTTCGAACAGGTCTGCCCCGGACAGGCGGGCATAGCCGGCTTCCGCCAGTTCGTGCCGGAGGGGCGTGTCCATGAGAATGTCCGTGTCGCTCATCCGTCCTTCCTATCCGGAGAGACAGACGAGCGACAGGGCCAGTTCCCGCAAGCAGGATATGGATCGGGCGCCCATATCGGGCGGCCCTATCAGGCTATGGTGGGGACGATCCCACCCTCCGCCCGGATCGCCGCGCCGTTGGTGACGGCGGCGAGCGGGCTGGCGAGATAGGCGACCATCGATCCGATCTCGTCCGCCTCGATCAGCCGGCGGACGAGGGAGAGCGGGCGCAGCGTCCGGAAGAATTCCGCTTCGCGTTCGGCCTCGGGCGCGTCCTTGTTCTCGACCACCGACTGGATGAAGTCGACGATCCCTTCCGAACGGGTGGGGCCGGGCAACACCGTATTCACCGTCACGCCGGTGCCGCGCGTCTGTTCGGCCAGGCCGCGGGCGATGGCGAGCTGGGCGGTCTTGGTCATGCCGTAGTGGATCATCTCGCCGGGGATCACCAGCGCGCTTTCGCTGGCGATGAAGATGATGCGGCCCCAGTTCTTCGCGATCATGCGCGGGAAATAATGACGGGCGAGGCGGGCGCCGCTGACGACGTTGACCTCGAAGAAATGATGCCAGTCCTCGTCGGAGATTTCGGTGAAGGGCTTGGCTTCGTAGATGCCGAGATTGTTGACGAGGATGTCGACGTCCGGAGCGGCTTCGATGAGCGTGGCCGCGCCCTGCGCCGTCGCGGGATCGGCCAGGATCGGGCGGACCCTGCCGGACTGGGCAAGCTGCGCGGCCGCATCGTCGAGCTTGGCCTGATTGCGGCCGGTGATCACGACCTCCACACCTTCTTCGGCAAGGCGCCTGGCGATGGCAAAGCCGATCCCGGCGGTCGATCCGGTGACGAGGGCGGTCCTGCCGTTGAGTTTCAGATCCATGGGGCAACTCCTGTTCTGCGTGGGTGAACGCAGAAATAGGAGAAGGGATCATTGATGATTAGAATGATCGTCGTCACTATAGAAGTGATTTCAGATCATGAGCGATGCATGGATAACCGCTTCGGGGATATAGAGACGTTTCTGGCGGTGGCGCAGGAGGGCAGCCTTGCCTCCGCCGCCAGGGCTTTGCGGCTGACGCCGTCCGCCGTCAGCCGCAGCATCGCCCGGCTGGAGCAGCGGCTGGGCGTCACCCTGCTGCGGCGGACCACGCGGTCGCTGGCGCTGACGATGGAAGGGGCCGCCTATCGCGACCGGATGTCGGCGCTGATGGCGGAAATGACCGATGTCGAAAGCAGGCTGGGGCAGGAGGAGCAGGGACCGCGAGGGCTGTTGCGGGTGAATGCCTCCGTATCCTTCGGCATCCACTGCCTGTTGCCGATCCTGCCCCGCTTTCTGGCCCGGCATCCGGCCGTGACGGTCGATCTGGCGTTATCCGATGCGGTGGTGGACCTGGTCGAGGAGAGGGCCGACATCGCCATCCGGATCGGGCCGCTGCGCGATACGCGGCTGCGCGCCAAGAAGCTGGGGCGCAGCCGCATGGTGCTGGTCGCCAGTCCCGCCTATCTGGCTGCGCGGGGCATGCCGCTCAGGCCGGACGATCTGGACGGGCATGACTGCCTGCAGTTCAGCTTTCGTCGGTCGGTGGACAGCTGGGCCTTCCGGATCGGCGGGCGGACGGTGCAGCGTCCGGTGCAGGGGCGTTTCTTCGGCAATTCGGGCGAGGTCGTGCGGCAGATGGCGATCGCGGGCGGCGGCATAGCGCGGCACGGGCGCTTTCACGTCGCCGCCGATGTGCGGGAAGGGCGGCTGGTCGAGGTGCTGGGCGATTTCAGCACGGGGGAGGGCGAGGATATTCACGCGCTCTATTCCGCGCAGGACCGGCTGGCGGCGCGGGTGCGGGCTTTTCTCGATTTTCTGGAGGGGGAACTGGAATTGCCGGATTAGCCTAGAGCCAATCGACATTCAGCCCTGACGGCCTGCAAATGACGCTTTTCCGTGCTTCCGGTGCTCACCTACCTTTGAGTAGGCTGCGCTCCGGGTCACGAAAAACCACCATTTTCGGCTCGTCATCATCTGAATGTCGATTGGCTCTAGCGGGCGCGGGCGCTGCGAGGAAAGCGGTGTGCCTTAGCCGATCCAATAGGGCACGATCTGGCGATTGTCGGGATCGACGCGGATCGGGCGGTCCGCGGGCGGGAAGGCGCGTTGGTCGCAGCTCTGGCGGGGGCAGAGGCGGCAGGTGATGCCGATCGGGGTCGCCGCGCCCTCCACCTCCAGTTGCAGGCCGTCGGCATAGACGAAATTGGCGGCATGCGCGATTTCGCAGCCCAGCACGACGGCGAAGCGGCGCGGCGTGCGGCTGTAGCTGCCGGAGGGTTTAACCAGACCCTTCGCCATGGACACATAGCGGACGCCGTCGGGCGTTTCGCCCAGTTGCACGTTGATCCGGTCGGGGACCGCGACCGCTTCATGGACGTTCCATAAGGGGCAGGCGCCGCCGAAGCGGGCGAATTGCAGGCGCGTGGCGCTGTGACGCTTGGTGATGTTGCCCGCCATGTCGACGCGGCAGAAGAAGAAGGGGATGCCCCGCAGGCCGGGCCTTTGCAGCGTCGAGAGGCGGTGGCAGGCCTGTTCGAAGCTGACGCCGAAGCGGCGCGCGAGACGGTCTATGTCATGGCGGACTTCGCGGGCGGCTTCGCGGAAGGGGGCATAGGGCATCAGCAGCGCCCCCGCCGCATAATTGGCGAGGCCGATGGCGAGCAGCCGGTCCGCGCCGGGCACGGGCAGCGCCGCCCTGTTGACCACGTCCGCGATCACGGCCTGCCCCTCCAGCATCATCAACTGGTGGGCGAGCATGAATTTGCGGCTTTCGGTGGGCAGGGCCGCGTTCACGAACAGGCGCTTTTCGCTGCTGGTATAGGAGCGGAGCGCGGAATCCGGCGTTTCCGCGATCAGCGTTTCGATGCCGTGGCGGCGGGCCAGCGCCTCCACCAGCATGCCTTCGTCCAGCGTCTGGCCGGCGGTGAAGCTGGCGGCCATGTCCTCCGCCAGGCAGTCAAGGACATGGACGTAATTGCCCGCTTCGTGGAACCAGTCCCGCGCCGCTTCCCAGGGCAGGCGGGCCTGCACCGCATGATCGTTGGCTATGGCCTCCTCGATCATGTTGATGCGTTCATTGGCGCGCATATGGGCATTGTAGAGGTCGACATAGCGCGCCGCGAATTCGGGGAAATGCAGGTGCAGCTTCTCGATCCGTTCCGGCTCCATCGGCACGCCGGGCAGTTCGGGATGGGCGAGGGCGAAGGTGAAGGCGCCCAGAAGCTGTTCCTCCTCCCGGCTGTCGAAGCTGGCCCAGTCGGTGGGAAAGGCGCTGGCGACGGCCGCCTTGACCTTGGCCGTCAGGGGGCGGTCGTCATTCTCAAGCTGGCTGAGATAGGATACCGATATGCCAAGGGCCTGGGCCATGGTCGCCTGGTCCATGCGATGGTCGAGACGGAGTTGGCGCAGGCGCGGTCCTGCGAAGATTCGATTGCCACGAGCCATGGATCGTCCATAATTTGCAAAATCGCGATTTGCAAATTGGCAAAATTGCATTTGCGAAAATGCGGAAAGATTGGGAAGGGGCGGACATAGACGTCCGCGACAAGCCGGAGAAAAGCCTGATATGTCGAAGCTCGCCATCATCGAACAGCTCGAAGCCAAGCGGGAGGCCGCGCGTCTGGGCGGCGGACAGCGCCGCATCGACGCGCAGCATGCCAAGGGCAAGCTGACCGCGCGGGAGCGGCTGGACGTGCTGCTGGACGAGGACAGCTTCGAGGAGCTGGACATGTATGTCGAGCACAACTGCATCGACTTCGGCATGGACGGGCAGCATATCCCCGGCGACGGCGTCGTCACCGGATCGGGCACCATCAACGGCCGGCTGGTCTATGTCTTCAGCCAGGACTTCACCGTCTATGGCGGCGCGGTGTCGGAACGGCACGCGATGAAGATCTGCAAGATCATGGACATGGCGCTGAAGGTGGGCGCTCCCGTGATCGGCCTCAATGACTCGGGCGGCGCGCGCATCCAGGAAGGCGTGGCTTCGCTGGCGGGCTATGCCGAGATTTTCCAGCGCAATGTGCTGGCGTCGGGCGTGGTGCCGCAGATCAGCGTGATCATGGGGCCGTGCGCGGGCGGCGCGGTCTATTCGCCGGCGATGACCGACTTCATCTTCATGGTGAAGGATTCGAGCTTCATGTTCGTGACCGGCCCGGACGTGGTGAAGACCGTCACCAACGAGGTCGTGACGCAGGAGGAACTGGGCGGGGCGGTGACGCATACCACCAAATCGGGCGTGGCCGACCTTGCGTTCGAGAACGACATCGAGGCGCTGCTGGCGGTGCGCGATTTCGTGGACTTCCTGCCGGCGTCCAACAAGGAGCCGGTGCCGGAGCGGCCGAGCGCCGATCCGTGGGACCGGATCGAGGACAGCCTGGACACTTTGGTCCCCGCCAATGCGAACCAGCCCTATGACATGCATGAGCTGATCCGCAAGGTGGTGGACGAGGGCGACTTCTTCGAGGTGCAGCCCGCCCATGCGGGCAACATCATCTGCGGCTTCGGCCGGGTCGAGGGCAAGACGGTGGGCGTCATCGCGAACCAGCCGATGGTGCTTGCCGGGGTGCTGGACATCAACTCGTCCAAGAAGGCCGGGCGCTTCGTGCGCTTCTGCGATGCGTTCGAGATTCCGATCGTGACCTTCGTCGACGTGCCCGGCTTCCTTCCCGGGACGGCGCAGGAGCATTCGGGCATCATCAAGCATGGTGCGAAGCTGCTGTTCGCCTATGCCGAGGCGACCGTGCCGAAGATCACCGTGATCACCCGCAAGGCCTATGGTGGGGCCTATGACGTCATGTCCTCCAAGCATCTGCGGGGCGACCTCAACTATGCCTGGCCCACCGCCGAAATCGCGGTGATGGGGGCCAAGGGCGCGGTGGAGATCATCTTCCGGGGCAAGACGCCCGAAGAGATCGCGGAAAAGACCAAGGAATATGAGGACCGCTTCGCCAACCCCTTCGTGGCGGCGGGCAAGGGCTTCATCGACGAGGTGATCCAGCCGCATTCGACCCGAAAGCGGATCGCCCTGGGGCTGCGCAAGCTGCGGAACAAGGCTTTGGAGAACCCCTGGAAGAAGCACGACAATATTCCGCTCTAAGGTGAATCCGTCATCCCCGCGCGGGCGGGGAACCCTCTCCGGACATCATATCCGGGGAGAGGGCGGGAGATGGATTCCCGCCGTCGCGGGAATGACGAAGTTGGGAATGACGTTATGAAAATCGGCCGTCTCAATCATATCGGCGTGGCGACGCCCTCGCTGGAAGCATCGATTGCCTATTATCGAGACGTCATGGGCGCGACCATCGCGCATGAGCCGTTCGACCTGCCGGCGCAGGGGGTGAAGGTCTGCTTCGTGGATACGCCGGGCGAGAACGGCACCGCCGGCACGCAGATCGAACTGATCGAACCCTTGGGCGAAAACTCGCCCATTCACGGCTTCATCGCCAAGAACCCGGCGGGCGGGCAGCATCATATGTGCTATGAAGTGCCCGACATTCATGAAGCCAAGGCGTGGTTCGAGGGGCTGGGCAAGAAGGTGCTGGGCGAGCCCCGCATCGGGGCGCATGGGACGCTGATCTTCTTCGTCCATCCCAGGGACATGAATGGGGTGCTGACCGAAATCATGGAAACGCCCAAGGAAGGCGCGCATTGATATGACAGAGAAGCCGACGCTGGACCAGTGGGCCGCCGCCGCCGCCAAGGAGGTGAAGGGCAAGGACCTGAACTGGGAAACCCCGGAAGGGATCACGGTCAAGCCGCTCTACACGGCGGAGGATGTGACCCCGGATAAAGTTGGCGATCCGGGCCTGCCCGGCTTCGCGCCGTTCACGCGGGGCGTACGCGCGTCCATGTATGCGGGGCGCCCCTGGACCATCCGGCAATATGCGGGCTTTTCGACCGCGGAGGAATCCAACGCTTTCTATCGCCGCAATCTGGCGGCGGGACAGAAGGGGCTGAGCGTTGCCTTCGACCTCGCCACCCATCGCGGCTATGACAGCGACCATCCGCGTGTCGTGGGCGACGTCGGCAAGGCGGGCGTGGCGATCGACACGATCGAGGACATGAAGATTCTGTTCGACGGCATTCCGCTCGACCAGATGTCGGTTTCCATGACCATGAACGGCGCGGTGATCCCGATCCTCGCCTTCTTCATCGTCGCGGGCGAGGAGCAGGGGGTCGAGCGCAGGCTGCTCGACGGGACCATCCAGAACGACATTCTGAAGGAGTTCATGGTCCGCAACACCTATATCTACCCGCCCGAACCCTCGATGCGGATCATCTCGGACATTTTCGGCTATACCAGCCGGGAGATGCCCAAGTTCAACAGCATCTCCATCTCCGGCTATCATATGCAGGAAGCCGGGGCGACGCAGGTGCAGGAACTGGCCTTCACCATCGCGGACGGCGCGGAATATGTGCGCTATGGCGTGGCATCGGGCCTGGACATCGACAAGTTCGCCGGGCGTTTGAGCTTCTTCTTCGCCATCGGCATGAACTTCTTCATGGAGATCGCCAAGCTGCGCGCTGCCCGCGTGCTCTGGCATCGGGTGATGACGAAGCTCGGCGCGAAGGACGAACGCTCCAAGATGCTGCGCACCCATTGCCAGACATCGGGCGTGTCGCTGACCGAGCAGGACCCCTATAACAATGTCATGCGCACCACCATCGAGGCGATGGCGGCGATGCTGGGCGGCACGCAGTCGCTGCACACCAACGCGCTGGACGAGGCAATCGCGCTCCCAACCGATTTCTCCGCCCGTATCGCGCGCAACACGCAGATCGTCATCCAGGAAGAGACGGGCATGTGCAATGTCGTCGATCCGCTGGGCGGCAGCTATTATATCGAGGCGCTGACCCAGCAACTGGTCGACGCCGCGCAGGAGATCATCGACCGCGTCGAGGCCGAAGGCGGCATGGCGAAGGCGGTGGCCGCCGGCTGGCCCAAGGCGATGATCGAGACCGCCGCCGCCGCCCGTCAGGCGCGGGTCGACCGGGGCGAGGACGTGATCGTCGGCGTGAACAAATATCGTCTGGCGAACGAGGACCTGCTCGAGACGCTGGAAGTCGACAACAGCAAGGTCCGTGAAGCGCAGATCGCCCGCATCAACAAGGTGAAGGCGGAGCGTGACGAGGCCGCCTGTCAGGCCGCGCTGGATGCGCTGCGCCGGGCGGCGGCGGGCGAGCAGTCGATCGAGAACAATCTTCTCGCCCATGCGGTCGAAGCGGCGCGCGCCCGCGCCACGCTGGGCGAAATCTCCTCCGCCATGGAGGACAGCTTCAACCGATACGGCACGGTGCCGACGCCGGTGAAGGGCGTCTATTCCAAGCCCTATGCGCGGGATGCCCGCTGGCAACAGGTTCTTGACGGGGTGCAGGCCGTCGAGCGGCGCCTCGGTCGCAAGCCGAAGATCCTTATCGCCAAGATGGGGCAGGACGGCCACGACCGGGGCGCCAACGTGATCGCGTCCGCGTTCGGGGACATGGGTTTCGACATCGTGTCGGGCCCGCTGTTCCAGACGCCGGAGGAAACGGTGGTGCTGGCGCTCGACAGCGGCGCGGACGTGGTCGGCGCCTCGTCGCTGGCCGCCGGGCACAAGACGCTTATTCCCGCACTCATCAGGCAGCTTCGGGAACAGGGCCGCAACGACGTCAAGGTGGTGGCGGGTGGGGTCATTCCGCCGCAGGATTACGACTTCCTCCGTGACGCAGGCGTCCAAGGGATTTATGGACCGGGCTCCAACGTCGTGGAATGCGCCGCCGATGTGCTGCGCCTCCTCGGCCACAACATGCCCCCGGCGGGGCTGGAGGAAGCCGCATAATGACTAAGACGCCTCGCACTGACTGGACCCGCGACGAAATCGCCGCGCTGTTCGACCTGCCCTTCAACGACCTGATGTTCGAGGCGCAGTCGATCCATCGTGCGAACTTCCCGCGCAATGAGGTGCAGCTTTCGACCCTGCTGTCGATCAAGACGGGCGGTTGTCCGGAGGATTGCGGCTATTGCAGCCAGTCGACCGAGGCGGAAAGCGGCCTCAAGGCCACCAAGCTGATGGACGTGCAGGCGGTGCTTCAGGCGGCGGCGCAGGCGAAGGACCATGGTTCGGGCCGTTTCTGCATGGGCGCGGCGTGGCGCAATCCCAAGGAACGGGACATGCCCAAGCTCATCGAAATGGTGAAGGGCGTTCGCCAGATGGGCATGGAAACCTGCATGACGCTGGGCATGCTGTCGGCTGGTCAGGCCAAGCAGTTGGCCGATGCGGGGCTGGATTATTACAACCACAATATCGACACCTCGCCGGAAAATTACGCCAACGTCATCACCACCCGGACCTTCGCGGACCGGATCGAGACGCTGGAAAATGTCCGGGACGCGGGCATCAATGTGTGCTGCGGCGGAATCGTCGGCATGGGGGAGACGCGATCGGATCGCATCGGTTTCCTGCATGCGCTCGCCACCATGCCGCATCCCGAAAGCGTGCCGATCAACGCGCTGGTGCCGGTCGAGGGCACGGTGCTGGGCGACATGCTGAAGGACACGCCGCTCGCGAAGATCGATGAGGTTGAGTTCGTCCGCACGGTCGCCGTGGCGCGGATCGTCATGCCGCAGTCGATGGTGCGGCTTTCCGCCGGGCGCGAGAGCATGAGCGAGGCCTGTCAGGCGCTCTGCTTCATGGCGGGGGCGAACAGCATCTTCACCGGCGACAAGCTGCTGACCGCGGCCAATGCCGGGGACGACAAGGATAGCGCGTTGCTCGGGAAGCTCGGGCTGACGCCGATGATGGCTCAGCCGCATGGGCATCTGGAGGCGGCTGAGTGAAATTCGGCCGAATGATGGCGGTGATCGTCGTTGTGCTGGCCGTGATCTTCTGGGGTTTGTTCTCGTCGGGCGCCTTCATGCACGGCGATTAGCATCAACCACCACCTCCGTTCGCCCTGAGCTTGTCGAAGGGCTGCACTTCTCTTCGAAAGGGAAGGAGGGGGCTTCGACAAGCTCAGCCCGAACGGGGTGAGAGGAACTGAATAAGGACTGGGGCAAGGATAGATAATGGCAATCACCAAGATCCTGATCGCGAACCGTGGCGAAATTGCGTGCCGCGTCATCCGCACCGCGCGGAAGATGGGCATCAAGACCGTTGCGGTCTATTCCGATGCGGATGCGCGCAGCCCCCATGTGCTGATGGCGGACGAGGCCGTGCATCTGGGCCCGCCGCCTGCCGCCCAGTCCTATCTGCTGGCCGACAAGATCATCGAGGCGTGCAGGGCGACCGGCGCCGACGCGGTTCACCCCGGCTACGGCTTCCTCTCGGAGCGGGAGAGCTTCCGCAAGGCGCTGGACGAAGCGGGCATCGTCTTCGTCGGTCCTCCCGCCAACGCAATCGCCGCCATGGGCGACAAGATCGAATCGAAGAAGCTCGCCAAGGCGGCCGGCGTCAATGTGGTTCCCGGCTATGTCGGTGTGATCGAGGATACCGAACATGCCGTCCGCATCTCGAACGAGATCGGCTATCCGGTGATGATGAAGGCATCGGCCGGCGGCGGCGGCAAGGGGATGCGCCTTGCCTATTCCGAGCAGGACGTTCGCGAAGGCTTCGAGGCGACCAAGCGCGAGGGGCTGAACAGCTTCGGCGATGACCGCGTGTTCATCGAGAAGTTCATCGAAAGCCCGCGCCATATCGAAATCCAGATACTGGGCGATCAGCACGGCAACATCGTCTATCTCAATGAGCGTGAATGTTCGATCCAGCGCCGCCACCAGAAGGTGGTGGAGGAAGCGCCGTCGCCCTTCGTATCTCCCGAAATGCGCAGGAAGATGGGCGAGCAGTGCGTCGCCCTGGCGCGGGCGGTCGGCTATTTCAGCGCGGGCACGGTCGAGTTGATCGTATCGGGCGCGGACAGGACGGGCGACGGTTTCTACTTCCTGGAGATGAACACCCGTCTGCAGGTGGAGCATCCGGTTACGGAAGAGATCACTGGCCTCGATCTGGTCGAGCAGATGATCCGCGTCGCCAATGGCGAGGAACTGGGCTTCGCCCAGGAAGATGTGAAGATCAACGGCTGGGCGATCGAGAACCGCGTCTATGCCGAGGACCCCTATCGCGGCTTCCTGCCCTCCACGGGCCGCCTGATCCGTTACAATCCGCCCGAAACCGGCGCTGATGAAACGGGGGCGCTGGTGCGCGTCGACGACGGCGTGGTCGAAGGCGGCGAGGTCAGCATGTTCTACGACCCGATGATCGCCAAGCTGATCACCTGGGCGCCGACCCGGCTGGAAGCCATAGACAAGCAGATCGCGGCGCTCGACCAGTTCGAGATCGAGGGGCCGGGGCATAATATCGATTTCGTTTCCGCGCTGATGCAGCATGCGCGATTCCGTTCGGGCAACATCACCACCGGCTTCATCGCGGAGGAATATCCGGAGGGCTTCACCGGCGCGCCGGCTTCGGAGACGCTGCTGAAGCGTCTGTCGGCCATCGGCGCCTTTGCAGCCATGGCGCAGGCGGACCGGGCGCGCCGCATCGACGGGCAGCTTGGCAAGCGCCTCGCTCCGCCGACCGACTGGCAGGTGAAGATCGGCGATGCGGTCCATGATGTCGTGATCAATGGCGATGACGTCACGGTGGATGGCAAAGCCATCGAACTGGCGCTGGAATATACGCCCGGCGACCGGCTGATCGAGGCGGAGTTCGGTGAGGAGCAACTGGCGGTGAAGATCGCGCCGGTGCGTTCGGGCTTCGTGCTGACCGCCCATGGCGCCAGCCACAAGCTGCGCATCCTGCCCGCCCATGCGGCGGTGCATGCCAGGCATATGATCGAGAAGATTCCGCCAGACCTGTCGCGCTTCCTGATCTGCCCGATGCCGGGCCTGCTGGTGGCGCTGAATGTGAAGGAAGGCGACAAGGTCGAGATCGGCCAGCCGCTGGCCGTGATCGAGGCGATGAAGATGGAGAATATCCTGCGCGCGCAGAAGGCGGGCGTGGTGAAGAGCGTGTCCGCCGCGCAAGGGGAAAGCCTGCCGGTCGACGCGATCATTCTGGAACTGGAATAAGCGCTTGCCTGGGGCGAGGTCGGGGAACGGCCTTCCCGACCTTGCCATGGGACCGGTTCTTGAGCGGGCTGCTTTGAAATTGAATCGGATCGCCGTTCCAGATTCCTTGTTTTTCCGTGATTCTGGACCGGCGGTCGGTTCCGATCGCCTGGAAATCGCTCTGGAGCAGATTCCGATCCGATTGCATCGGCTCGACTGCTCCAAGTTTTTGTTTTGTCGTGTTTTCCAAGTCAGCAGATGATTCCATCTGCTTGGAAAACTCTCTAGCATGCCGCCATGCATCTGAATCATGATTCCGCTTCGGCCGCCGCCGACATCATCGGTTTCGACGATTTTCTGAAGGTGGATATTCGCGTCGGCACGATCCTTTCGGCGGAGCCATATCCGGAGGCGCGCAAGCCAGCCTATAAGCTGGTGATCGATTTCGGTCAGGGCATCGGCCAGAAGAGATCGAGCGCGCAGATCACGGAACATTATGCGGTGGAGGACCTGCCGGGCCGACAGGTTGCGGCCGTCGTCAATTTTCCGCCGCGGCAGATCGGGAAGTTCCTGTCCGAGGTGCTGACGCTTGGCTTTGCCGATGAGGCCGGGGCCGTGGTGCTGTTTGCGCCGGATCGGGCAGTGCCGAATGGGGCGCGGCTGTTTTGAAGGGAGCGGGTCTGGATCAAGGGGAGCGGGCCTGCGGTCCGCGCGATCCCCTGGATCGCAACCCTCTCACCCAGCTACGACTAAGGCAGCAAGCTGCCAAGTCTGCGCAGCCCTCTCCCTTAAGGGAGAGGGATAAAGCGGGTGTCCGCTTCCCACGCATATCGCGTCCATTCGCACGTCGCGCTTGCCGGAGTTCGGCACTTCATTAGAACGTAGGCGAACAATCAGTCAGGCAAGCGGGGGCGGAATGGGTGGAAGTGCGGTCGGCACCGACTATGTGATGGATGCGAAGCGTGACCGGCTGGTCATCACCGCTTCGGCGCTCGGCACATTGTTCGAATGGTATGACTTCTACATCTACGGCGTCCTCGCCCCGATCATCGGGCGTACATTCTTCCCGACGGACAATCCGACCGTGGAACTCCTCTATTCGCTGGCAGGCTTCGCCATCGGTTTCGGGTTCAGGCCGCTCGGCGCGGCGTTGTTCGGCTATCTGGGCGACAGGCTGGGGCGCAAATATACCTTTCTGGCGACCATCGTGCTGATGGGAGCGGCGACGGCGGGCGTCGGGCTGACCCCGTCCGCCGCGAGCATCGGCATCGCCGCGCCGGTCATCCTGATCCTGTTGCGGATCGCGCAGGGACTGGCGCTGGGCGGGGAATATGGCGGGGCGGCGATCTATGTCGCGGAACATGCGCCGCCGGGGCGGAGGGGTTTCTTCACCAGCTTCATCCAGGCGGGGGTGATCGGCGGCTTCATCCTGTCGCTGATCGTCGTGGTCGGCACGCAATGGATCGTCGGCAAGGCGGTGTGGGACGATTGGGGCTGGCGCCTGCCCTTCATCTTCTCGCTGGCATTGCTGGCGATCTCGCTCTGGATGCGGCTGATGCTGCGCGAAAGCCCGATCTTCGCGGCGATGAAGGCGGCGGGCGAGCAATCGCGCAACCCGTTGAAGGAGGCGTTCACCTATCCCGGCAACAGGCGGCGGATGCTGGTGGCGATGATCGGCATCGCGGCGGGCTTCACCGTCATCGCCTATACGGTGATGTTCCAGGCGCTTTATTTCCTGCAAAACGGCCTGCATGTCGCGCCCGGCATGGCGCAGTTGCTGGTGGGCGGCAGCGCCTTTGCGGGCGTGGCGGCCTTCATCTTCTTCGGCTGGCTGTCCGACCGGGTAGGGCGGAAAAAGCCCATCGTCATCGGCTATGCGCTGGTGCTGCTGCTGCTCATGCCGCTCTATCAGTTCATGGGGAGCATGGCGAACCCGGCCCTCTACCGGGCGGCGGAGCGCGCGCCGGTGATCGTGAGCGGCCCCGATTGCAGCTTCGATCCCTTCGCCAAGGTGCAGCCGACCGTTTGCGGCAAGCTGCTCGACCATTTTTCCAAGCGCGGCATCGCCTATGAAAAGCGGGAGGCGGCGACGCCTTCGGTCAGCGTCGGTTCCGTGGCGGTCGCGGACTTGAGCGCGGAAGGGCTGGATGCGGCGCTGCATGCGGCGGGATATGAGTCGGCCCCCGTCACGCCGGACTGGCCGCGCGCCTTGCTGCTGTTCCTGGCGCTGCTGCTGCTCTGGACGCTGTCGGGGGCAACCTATGGTCCCGTCGCGGCGCTGCTGTCGGAATATTTCCCGGCGCGGATACGTTATAGCTCGCTGTCGATCCCTTATCATATCGGGACCGGTTATTTCGGCGGGTTCCTGCCGCTGGTCAGCCAATATATCGTGGCGCGGACGGGCGATCCCTATGCGGGGCTGTGGTACACCATCGCGGTGGTGGCGGTCGCCCTGCTGACCTGCATCGTCGCCCTGCCGGAAACGCGCGGGGCCGAGATGGAAGCCTGATGCCTCGACGCTTGCGTCGCGGAGCGCTATCGGACAGGCGATGGCTGATTTTTCCGCACCTTTGCGCCTGCGTCTGGATGGAGGCGCTTTGCTCGCCAACTGGCGCTGGTTGAAGCGGCAGGGCGGCGCGGCGGCATGCGGGGCGGCGATCAAGGCCAATGGCTATGGGCTGGGCAGCGCGGAAGTGATGCGGCGCTTGCTGGATGCGGGGTGCCGGGACTTCTTCGTGTCCAACTGGGCCGAGGCGATGGCGCTGGAGCCTTTGATCAGCGAGGGCGTGTCGCTTTCCGTGCTGCATGGCGTGCGGGAGGAGGACATGGCGGTGGCGCTCGCCTCCCGCGCAAGGCCGGTGCTGTGCACGGAAGGGCAGGTTGCGCGCTGGAAGGAGGCGGGCGGCGGGCTTTGCGACGTCATGGTCGATACCGGCATGAACCGCCTGGGGCTGGATTGGCGGGGCGATGTTTCGGCGCAGGTCGCGGGGCTGGAGGTGGCGACATTGCTCAGCCATCTGGCTTCCGCCGACGAGGATGTGCCGCTCAGCCAAGTGCAGTTGGAGCGGTTTTCGGCGCTGCGGGGCGCAGTCAGGGCGGCGCGTTACAGCCTGGCGAACAGTGCGGGGATTTGCCTGGGCGCTGCCTATGCCTTCGACATGACGCGGCCGGGGATCGCGCTTTACGGCGGCGTGCCGCGCACGGAAGCGGCGGGGCGGATCGGGCAGGTCGTCTTTCCGGAGGCGCAGGTGCTGCAACGCCGCCGCGTCCGGGCTGGCGACACGATCGGTTATAATGCGACCCATCGCGCAGCGGCGGACATGGAGATCGCCGTGGTGAATCTGGGCTATGCGGACGGCTATTTGCGCGGCTTTTCCGGGCGGGGGTCCATGACTTTCGGGGACAGGCATCTGCCGGTGGTAGGGCGGGTCTCGATGGATTTGACCGCCGTCGACGTGTCGGGTCTGCCCGAGGTCGCGGAGGGGGATTGGCTGGGCGTCGACTATGCGCTGGCGGAGGCGGCGGCGGTTTCCGGACTGTCGCAATATGAGTTGCTGACAGGGCTGGGTGCGCGTTTCGACCGCATCTGGCGCTGACAGCAGAAGGCCGCCGATCCGGATTGGGATCGGCGGCCCTTTCGTTGCTTTACCGCCGGCTTAGCGCTCGACGCACATGGCGACGCCCATGCCGCCGCCGATGCAGAGGGTCGCGAGGCCCTTCTTGGCGTCGCGCTTCTGCATCTCGTAGAGCAGGGTGGTGAGGACGCGGGCGCCCGAAGCGCCGATCGGATGGCCGATGGCGATCGCGCCGCCGTTCACATTGACCTTTGACGGGTCCCAACCCAGTTCCTGACCGACCGCCAGCGCCTGCGCGGCGAAGGCTTCATTGGCTTCGATCAGGTCCAGATCGGCCAGCGACCAGCCCGCCTTGGCCAGCGCCTGACGGCTCGCCGGAGCCGGGCCGATGCCCATGATCGAGGGATCGACGCCGCAGGTCGCGAAGCCGGCGATGCGCGCCAGCACGGTCGCGTTGCGCCTGGCGGCTTCCTCGGCGCTCATCAGGACGAGGGCGGCGGCGCCGTCGTTGATGCCGCTGGCATTGGCGGCGGTGACGGTGCCATCCTTCTTGAAGGCCGGACGCAGGCCCTGCATCGCCTCCAGCGTGGCGCCGGCGCGGATATATTCGTCGGCGTCGACGACGGTGTCGCCCTTGCGGCCCTTGATCGTCACGGGAACGATCTCATCCTTGAAGCGGCCCGATGCGCGGGCGGCTTCGGCCTTGTTCTGGCTGCCGACGGCGAATTCATCCTGCGCCTCGCGGCTGATCTGGTACTTCTCGGCCAGATTTTCCGCCGTGATGCCCATGTGATAATTGTTGAAGGCGTCGGTCAGGCCATCATGCGTCATCGTGTCGATGAAGGAGATCGGCCCCATTTTCGCGCCGCCGCGCAGATATTGCGCATGGGGCGCCATCGACATGCTTTCCTGACCGCCCGCGACCATGATGCGGGCGTCGCCCGCGCGGATCGCCTGAGCCGCCAGAGCGACCGCGCGCAGGCCAGAGCCGCAAAGCTGGTTGAGGCCGATGGCGGTGCGCTCCACCGGAATGCCGGCGTTGACGGCGGCCTGACGGGCGGGGTTCTGGCCCTGCGCCGCGGTCAGGACCTGACCCAATATGACTTCGTCCACTTCCTCCGGCGCGACGCCGGCCTGGGCGAGAGCGGCGACGATGGCGGTGCGGCCCAGCTCATGCGCGGGGGTCGACCCGAAGGCGCCCATGAAGCTGCCGACGGCGGTACGCTTGGCAGCGGTGATGACGATGTCTGACAAAGCCTTGATCCTCAGTTCCGGGGTGATTGTTTTCGCAGGCGCACATATCATCATCCGCTATGACTGGAAAGCCATTGGGACAAAGGCTCCCACAGCATCGCCCGTCCGTTGCCGCCCACGATCATGCCGACATGGCCAAGGCTCAAGGTCGTGTTCTCGCCCATTTCCGGGGCGGCGGCGGCGGGAACGATGCGGTCCGTTGCGGAACGGATTGAAAGCGTTGGACAAGTCAGCCGGCGGGGATCGACCGTTCGTCCGTCGATATGCCATTCCCCCCGTCCGCTCGCATTTGCGGCATAGAATTGCTCGAAAAGGTCACGCCCCGCAGCATAGCTGAGCGGTGGGCCGCCATTGGCCCAATCCTCGACCGCCAGAAAGGCATGCTCTTCGTCGGAACCCGGCTCCATGCCGGCAAAGGCCGCATATTTGCGAATCGTCCGGGCGGGGTCCATCGCCCAGAAGCCCGATTGCAGCACCTCCATCGGGACATAGTCCAACCGCTGGCACATGGGCCTGGAACTGCGCCAGAGCGCGCCGATCTGTTCCCGGTCTGCCGCAGGGAACCCGTCGAAGTTCCAGGGCGCGGCAATCGTCGCCAACGCCCTTGCGGGTTGCAGCGCCGCAGCGCCGATGGCCAGATTTCCGCCGAGGCAATATCCCACCAATATGGGTGGCCGGGGCAGGGCGGCCAGCATCGGCAGCAGGCGGTCCGTCACATGCCGGTCGAGCCCCAGTGCGCCGTCGTCCGCCGCGGGCGTGCCCCAGTCGACCAGATAGGCGTCATGTCCTGCTGCGCGCATGTGGCGCAGCATGGACCGGCTGCCGGACAGGTCCAGCACTTGCGGCGGGTTGATCAGCGAAGGCACGAAAACCACGGGATGACGGCCGTTTTCCGTCCCATATCGAAGCAGCCTGGCGCTGCCTTCGCGAGCCACGACGGGAACGGCGGGGGGCGGGGCGGGGCGAATAGCCTCCTGATATTTCCGCAAACCCTGGAACGCCCGTTTGCGCAGTTCGGGATCATCCTCCGTCTCGCGCCATAAAATATTGAGAAAAAGGGGCAGGGGCCGCGGCCCATGTTGCGGCGCGGCATTCCCTTGTGCTAATGCGGAAAATGCAGGTGTGGGAGAGGTATCCATGGCCAAATCTAAGACCGCGAACGAATCCGAACCGGTCGTCATCAAGAAGTACGCTAACAGGCGGCTCTATAACACAGAAACGTCGAGCTACATCACGCTGGATCTTTTGTCGCAGATGACTCGTGAGGGGCGCGAGTTCGTCGTCGTCGATGCGAAGACCGGAGAGGACATAACGCATAATGTCCTGACCCAAATCATCATGGAGGAGGAGCAGCGGGGCAAGAACATGCTGCCCGTCAACTTCCTGCGTCAGTTGATCGCCATGTACGGCGATTCCATGCAGTCCATGGTGCCGCAATATCTGGAAGCGTCGATGGACGCCTTTCGCAAGAACCAGCAGCAGTTCCAGGAAGCCATGAAGGGCGCCTTCGGCGGCGGCCCGCTGGCCGAGATCGCCAAGCGCAACATGCAGATGTTCGAGGCGGCGGCGAGCGCCTTTGGCACGGGGATGCCGGGGTTGCCGGGGATGCCAGGCATGCCTGGAATGGCGGCGCCGACATCTTCGCCCACGCCGTCCGCTGCCGAAGAGGCCAAGGACGATGAGATCGCGGAACTCAAGGCCCAGCTTGCCGCGCTCAACGCGAAGATCGACAAGCTTTCCTGATTTCCGTCATCCCAGCGTAAGCTGGGATCTCAGGCGGTACGACACAGCCTGGCCTTACAAGATCCCAGCTTTCGCTGGGATGACGATATTGTCGATGTTCGCCCTTTACTTGGGCTGGTTGCTCATTGGGGCGACGGCCCTTTGGGGTCGACAGGGGCGGCGCGCTTGGCCTATGGCGCGCCATCCACTCGAATTTTAAGGTCGATCCCGTGAAGCACGCCCTTTCCGTTACCCGCGAACAGGATTTCGCCGCCTGGTATCAGGCCGTCATTTCCGAAGCCGACATGGCCGAGGAAAGCGGTGTGCGCGGGTGCATGGTCATCCGGCCATGGGGTTACGGCATTTGGGAACGGATGCAGAAGCTGCTGGACGAGCGCATCAAGGCGACCGGCCATGAGAATTGCTATTTCCCACTGTTCATTCCGCTTTCCTATTTCGAGAAGGAGGCGGAGCATGTCGACGGCTTTGCCAAGGAAATGGCGGTCGTCACGCATCACCGGCTGATCCAGAAGGACGGGAAGATGATCCCCGATCCCGAAGCGAAGCTGGAGGAGCCGTTGGTGGTTCGTCCGACTTCGGAGACGGTGATCGGCGCGGCTTTCTCCCGCTGGGTGCAGAGCTGGCGCGACCTGCCGGTGCTGATCAACCAGTGGGCGAATGTCGTGCGTTGGGAAATGCGCACGCGGATGTTCCTGCGTACGGCGGAATTTCTCTGGCAGGAGGGGCATACCGCTCACGCCAGCGTCGATGAGGCGATGGAAGAGACGCTCAAGATGCTGGAAGTCTATCGCGGCTTTGCCGAGGAGTGCGTGGCGCTGCCGGTGATCGCGGGTGAGAAGCCCGAGAATGAGCGCTTTCCGGGGGCCGTCGCGACATATTCCATCGAGGCGATGATGCAGGATGGCAAGGCGTTGCAGGCAGGCACGTCGCATTTCCTGGGAACCACCTTCTCGCAGGCGCAGAATATCAAGTTCCAGAATGCCGAGGGGCAGCAGGAACTGGCGCAGACGACCAGTTGGGGCGTGTCGACGCGGATGATCGGCGGGCTGATCATGGTGCATGGCGATGATGACGGGCTGCGCGTGCCGCCTCGGGTTGCGCCTTATCAGGTGGTCGTCGTGCCGATGCTGCGCGATACGGATGAGGATGCGGCGATCCTGGATTATTGCGGCGAGCTGGTGGCGGAGCTGAACAGGCAGGATGTGTTCCGGGAGCCGGTGCGCGCCTTGCTGGACCGGCGGCCGGCCAAGGCGGCGAACAAGCGCTGGGGCTGGGTCAAGAAGGGGGCGCCGGTCGTGATCGAAGTCGGCGGGCGCGACGTGGCCGGGGGCAATGTGTCCATAATCCGGCGTGATCGGCTTTATCGTGAGGACGGGAAGCTCGATAGCCGGATTGTGGCGAAGGCGGACTTCCTTGGCGCGGCTACGGGGATGCTGGAGGATATTCAGCAGGCTTTGTTTGCGGATGCGCAGGCGCGGCTGCTGGGGAATATCGACAAGTCGGTGACGTCGCTCGATGCGCTCAAGGCTTATTTCGGGGCTAGCAAGAAGCCGGGCTGGGCGCTGGTGCAGTGGGCCAAGCCGACCGGCGCGGCGCTCGACAAGGTGATCGAGTGGCTGAAGGGCGAGAAGCTGACGCTACGCAATGTGCCGACGGATGCGGAAGCGGCTGACGGGCTGTGCGTGTTCACCGGCGAGAAGGCGGTGGAGCGGGTGTTGGTGGGGCGTTCTTACTGAGCCTCTAAAATTCCCTCCCGTTTACGTTCAAACAAGGCACGTGACTCGTTTGAAGGGTTGGGCCGTATCGACATTCAGTTCGATATGGGAGGTTTCCAACATAATTGACGTCATGCTGAACTTGTTTCAGCATCCATCGTGCCTCCAGGCGCCGTTCTCCTGTGGGGAGAAATGGATGCTGAAACAAGTTCAGCATGACGATTTGGAATGAGGGCTAATGCCTGTCGTTCGAAATAGCTGAATGCCGATACAGCGCAGGGGAGGGCATGTCACAGCGCTCTCCTCACAATCTCTTCCCCGACCCCTCCCGCAAGCGGAAGGGGAGCTATAAGGGCAATTACAGCACATATTTGCTGAGGTCGGTGTTGCGCGCCACTGCGCTCAACTGCTTCTCCACATAGGCCGCATCGATCACCAGCGTTTCGCCTTGGCGATCCTCCGCGTCGAAGCTCACATCCTCCAGCAGCTTTTCCATAACCGTCTGGAGGCGGCGGGCGCCGATATTTTCGACCTCGCTGTTCACCTCCGCCGCGATCTTCGCGACGGCGCGGATGCCGTCGGGCGTCAGGTCGATGGTCACGCCCTCGGTCGCCAGCAGCGCGCGATATTGCGCAACAAGGCTCGCCTTGGTGTCGGAGAGGATCGAGACGAAATCATCCTCGGTCAGCGCCTTCAGTTCGACGCGGATCGGCAGGCGGCCCTGCAATTCCGGCAGCAGGTCGCTGGGCTTCGCCACATGGAAGGCGCCGGATGCGATGAACAATATATGGTCCGTCTTGAGCGGGCCATATTTGGTGGAGACCGTCGTGCCCTCGATCAGCGGCAGCAGGTCGCGCTGCACGCCTTCGCGGCTGACGGAGCCGCCGCGCACGTCGCTCACCGCGATCTTGTCGATCTCGTCGAGGAAGACGATGCCGTTCTGCTCCGCGCTGGAGATGGCGACGCGGGCGACATCGTCCTGGTCCAGCCTCTTGTCCTGCTCCTCCTCGACCAGCTTGTCCCAGGCTTCCGCGACGCGCAGCTTGCGGCGCTTCTTCTGCTGTTGACCGAAGGCCTTGGACATCATGTCGCTGAGGTTGATCATGCCGATCTGGCCGCCCATGCCGGGGATTTCCATCGGCATGGAGGGGCTGTCGGTGACTTCCACCTCTACCTCGACATCGTTCATCTGATTGTTCTCGATCCGCTGACGGAAGGAGAGGCGGGTCGCCTCGCTCGCTTCCTTGCCGGTGAGGGCGTCGAGCAGGCGGGCCATGGCGGCTTCGGATGCGGCTTCGCGCACGGCTTCGCGGCGGCGGTCGCGTTCCAGGCGGACGGCTTCCTCGACCAGATCGCGGACGATCTGCTCCACGTCGCGGCCGACATAGCCGACCTCGGTGAATTTGGTCGCTTCCACCTTGACGAAGGGCGCGTCGGCCAGCTTGGCGAGACGGCGGCTGATCTCCGTCTTGCCGCAGCCGGTGGGGCCGATCATCAGGATGTTCTTCGGCGTCACCTCGTCGCGCAGGTCGGCGGAAAGCCGCTGCCTGCGCCAACGATTCCGCAGCGCGACGGCGACCGCGCGCTTGGCGTCGGACTGGCCGATGATGTGCGCGTCTAGCGCGGAGACGATGGCTTTGGGTGTCAGATTGTCGTTCATGGGATCTCTAAAAATCCGTTCGCCCTGTTTTCATGAGCCGCATGGCTCATTCAAATGTCAAAGGGCGTTGCTTCTGAAGAAAGGAGGGGCTTCGACAGGCTCAGCCCGAACGGGGTTCAAGCTACAGATTCCAGCTCTTCAACCACGAGCTGGTCGTTGGTGTAGACGCAGATGTCCGCCGCCACCTTCATCGCCTTGCGGGCCAGGGTTTCGGCATCTTCCTCATATTCCACCAGCGCCCGCGCGGCGGCGAGGGCGAAGTTGCCGCCCGAACCGATGGCCGCGACGCCGCCTACCGGCTCCAGCACGTCGCCATTGCCGGTCAGGATCAGCGTCACTTCCCTGTCCGCCACGATCATCATCGCCTCCAGGTTGCGGAGATATTTGTCGGTCCGCCAGTCCTTGGCGAGTTCCACGGCGGCGCGCATCAACTGGCCGTTGTGGCGCTCCAGCTTGGCCTCCAGCCGTTCGAACAGGGTGAAGGCGTCCGCCGTGGCGCCGGCGAAGCCGCCGATGACCGATCCGTCGTGGAGACGGCGGACCTTGCGGGCGTTGGGCTTCATCACCGTCTGGCCCATGGAGACCTGGCCGTCGCCGGCCACGATCACCTTCCCGTTCTTGCGTACCGACATGATGGTCGTGCCATGCCAGACCGGCATGGAATGGGAGCGTTGGTCGTTCATGGCCGGCATATGGGAGCGATGGTGACGGCGCGCAAGCATCCGCTGCATAAGCGCCGGATCGTGTCATTTTCTGGACAGATTTATTTCAATTCGTTCAGGAACCAATCTGGCGCAATTGACATTGTGCAACGCAGCAACAATCATTCGGGCATGTTGCAGAGAGGCAGGATCATGACCCTCAAGGCCAGAGCGCAGGAAAAGGTCGAACGTGCGGGAATATCGAACTATTCCTTCGATCAGGACGTGCTGGTGATGTGCGGCGTGCGCTATACGATCGCCGCCTGCGATTGTGGCGAGCCGGAATGCGACGGCGTCCGCCTGGAGAAGGATGCGGCCGTTGCGGGCCGCATCCTCCAGTAACCGGCGATCCCGCCGGATCAGTTGATGGCTTTTTCCCCGGCGCGGCCGACGGATTCGATGTCCCGGCCCGCACCCTTCACGGTGTTGCAGGCGGCCAAAGAGGTGAGAAGCAGCCCAGCAATGACCAGGGCGACGGTTTGACGCATGAATATGCACTCCTTCTGAAAGCGTATCGACTATAACGCGGATGAAGCGGATAAGTCCATTTTCGGAAAATAGCTTGTTCGATATGCTTGACAGGTGGCGCGGTGGATGCCAATGGCCGCCTCCTCCTTACAGGGGGCGCGTAGCTCAGCGGTAGAGCACACCCTTCACACGGGTGGGGTCACAGGTTCAATCCCTGTCGCGCCCACCATTTTTCCCCTTATTTTCAAGGGGATTAATGGCGGAAGGCCGATATAGGCCAATCTCTAAATTGCGGAACAGTGCGGGAACAAACGCACTTTTGCGACGGTTATTCGTACAAATCCGGTACAGCAGAAACGCTTGCACGCTGTCATCTGCGAATCGGGAGGCGGCGCATGGCTGACCTGATCATTCCCGTGAAGGGAATCTACTTCGACCAGATCGCCAGTGGCGAGAAGTTGGAGGAGTATCGGCTTGTTACACCCTTCTGGATCAAACGGCTGCGCAACCGGGCCTATGATCGCGTGATCCTGACGCGGGGCTATCCGAAGGGCGGTGGCGTTGAAGGTGAAACCCGGCTTACCCGCCAGTATCGCGGCGAGATCATCCGGACGATCACGCACCCGCATTTCGGGGCGGCCCCAGTGATGGTCTATGCGATCGATGTATCCCACCCCCACAAGGATCACCCCCATGTCTGAGATGATGAAGCTGGCTGAGCGAATAACGCTTCAACTGACTTGCCGCGCTTGCCCCGAGCAATATGACGCATACCTTGATGGCAAGCAGGTTGGCTACCTGCGCCTTAGGCATGGAGCGTTTCGCGTCGACGTACCTGATTGCGGAGGCGAGACGGTCTATGAAGCCGAGCCAGAAGGGGATGGTATCTTTGCTGACCATGAGCGCGACCATTTTCTCCGTGAGGCGAAATTGGCCATAGCCCGCGCCCACCTTGAGGGGGAGGGGGAATGAGGATGTTGATCAAGGAATGGTGGCCGACCTCTGTGCCCATATTATGGATATGGTTCGTTCAAACTGTAGCTGGCTGGCCTGCGGCGTTCTTCTCTAGTCTGAGCGCGTTCGCAGTCTGCATCTTATGCTTGTATGAAGCCGGGAAGCAATCCCAGAAAGGCCCTCATGATGGACGGTAAGGTGGATCAGGATGCAATCGCCTTGCGGGACTATCTGGCTATCCGTGGCCTGAA
>NZ_JAINEZ010000057.1:0-35323 GCF_019873065.1 Sphingobium sp. PNB | reverse complement strand
GACGCCTCACACTCTGGAATGATGGGGGTCAATTTTAGACGCCGATCACCCCGCTAAGGGGGTCAATTTTGCACGCCGCTCCACAATAGAACAAGCATCGGCAGCGCGATTTCCCACATGACGCACAAATAGCTGCATTGTCACTATTATATCACATCAAAGGAGGAGGAACGGCCATTTGCCAGGGGTCGCCTCTCGGTCAGTGGGCGGGAGATTTGCTCCTCCATGTTGCGCATGACATAGGTTCCTGGATCGTCATGTGACATGCACCGAAAGCTTTCGATCAATGCGCCGCATCGGGATCAACTGCGTGCGTGGGTCGCGATGCAAGCCAGATGATCGATGCCGCGCAGGCGAAGAAGAAAGCGGCAAGGACGAAAGTCTGTCCGGTCGCCCGCGCGAAGCTTTCCAACTGGAGGCATATCGATCTTGCGCCAGAATCACAGACTTTGCTCCGATTTTGAAGGCAATCTTATCCGACACCGCCGGATCATTCCGCGCGGGCGGGTACCGGGACAATGATGAAATGATCGTGGACTTGCCGCTGGTCGGGTGTCTCCAGCGGCTCTCGCAGGCTGGTCTGGAGTTCACCAATGGTTTGCGCCGGCAAGGGGAGGGGATGTTCGTCTGGATGGGTTGACGCTTCATGCCCATAGTCGCGCCCCGGCTCGGACGTCATCTCGATATGAGCTCCCATGACGGCGCAGATCGGATGCTTCGCCGCGAAGGCTGCCAGCCGTTCGATGCTGGCGCGATTGTCGGCCATGAAATTTACCGGCACGTAAAGGCGGCCGGGATAGAGCGTGTCGCCCGACAACAAGATCTTGAGGCGAGGGTCGTAGATCATGATCGCGGCGGCCTGATGCCCTGGTGTTGCGATGACGCTGAGCGCGCGATCGCCCAGGTCGAAATTGGCAACTCCCTCGGGCCAATGGGAGATGCCGAAAAAGCTGGCCACGTCCGATGGCTTCAGCCCGACGACGGTCGTATCCGGGCGGTCACGGAAGGCGGCGTCTCCGGCAACATGGTCGCCATGGCTGTGGCTATGGGCGACCACGAGCGGGATCGAACGGCGTCCGTGAGCGGCCAGCCACTGGGCGACTAGCCGGTCGACTGTCGGCCTGATGCGGCCGCCTTCGGCCCCGCTGTCGATCAGCAAAGCCCTGTCGCGCCCGAAGAGCAGATAAAGGAAGGGCGCTTCGAAATTGGTCTTGACCGACTGGCGGATGACGAAACTGTCCTCGTCGAGTTGCTGGACCTGGGTGAAGGGCTCCTGCGGCAGCGTGCCGTCGATCCACTTTTCCGCGAAGAGCTTCGGCAGCGCTACGCAAGCTGCCTTCAGGTCCGGGGCATATCCCGAGCCGCTCGCCATCAGGAGCGCCGCACTCAATCCAAGGGCCCGTACCCGTCGAACCCTGCGCGCATCAGCGGCCATGGCTCTTTCCCTTTCATGCAAGGCAGCATTGCGATGATCCTGCGCGCTCGCCGGGGCGCCATCCTTTCGAAATGGCGCCCCGGCAGCATCATCAGATCAATATTTGAAGCGTGCTTCGATGCCGAAGGTGCGCGGATTGATCACGGTCTGCTTGTAATAGCGCAGCACCACTCCATCGTTGAGGCCTACGCGCGAGCGGTCATTGGAGACGGAAGCCACCGCATATTTGTCGAAGATATTGTTCGCGAACAGGACGAGGCTGTAACGGTCCGTCTCATAGGCCAGCGAGGCGCGGTGCAGCACATAGCCCGGAAGCTTGTCGCCATAGGCGCGGTCCCAGCCCAGCCGCGTCACGACATTGCCGCGATAGGTCGCTGTCCAGTCCGCTACCAGGTTCCCGGCCATGAACGGCATGGTGTAGGTCGCGCCCAGGCTGCCGCTGTTCTTTGCAGAGCCTGGAAGGCGATCACCCGATAGCGCGTCCAGCTGAATGGGTGAACTGGGATAGGTTCCCGCCGGGTCGTTGACCGCGATGATCCCCGGAACATCCTGGGTCAGCTTGGCATCGGTGTAGGAATATGTTCCCTGGATCGACAATCCTTCTATCGGCTTGGCCTGGAACGACGCTTCGAAGCCCTCCGACTTCGCCTTGCCGCCGTTGACGGTGATGCCTACGATGCCGTTGATGGTGGCAGAATCGACCTGAATACCTTTCCACTTGATCTGGAAGACGTTGAAATTGAACGTCAGCTTGCGATCCAGAAGCTGGGTGCGGATGCCGAGTTCCGCGTTTTTCGTGGTGTCCGGGCCATATTGGATTTCATTGGGCAGCGCGCACACATTCTGCTGCGTTAGATCGAGTGGCAGGACGCAAGGCGCGACCGTGTTCGGCCCTCCGATCCGATAGCCCTTGCTGTAGGTGCCATAGACCATGATGTCTGGCGTGAAGTTGTAGGAGCTGTTAAACTTCCACACCCAGCCGCTCTTCTTCGACTTGCCGCCGGCAGAAGGAAGATCATAGGGGCTGACCGGATCGCCGAGCAGTGGAAGTACCGCGCGTCCGCTGACGTCCGACGTATAGCCGAAATAGCGCACGCCTGCCGTCACCTGCCATTCGGGTATGATCCTCAACGTGCCTTCACCGAAGACTGCTTTCTCCGTCACTTTTGACTTGTTGAAGCTGTTATACTCGACCTCCTCGGGGTTGGGCTGCGTTCCGAATTCCACCCAGGGATGATTCGGAACATGTTCGGTATATTCGCGCAGCCGCTTCTGCTGATTGTAGAAGCCGCCCAGCACCCAGTTGAACGGACCGCCATGGCGGGAAACGAAGCGGACTTCCTGGTTGAACTGCTTGCGGCGATCGTGGCTTTCGTTCCAGCTCGAAAAAGCGGGGAAGGATTCATAGCCATAATCGAGATCGAGCAGAAGGTCGGTATTGTCCGTCCGATTGTCGTTCTTGACATCGGTATAGGCAGTTGTCGAAACAAGATCGGCAATGTCCGCGAGGTTGGCGTTGATTTCCATCGCTCCCAGGTGCGCGCGGCGCTTCACCGGCTCGATATAACGCGCCGCACTTTGATATTTGCCCGTTCCGAGCACGCCGTCGCTATTATATTGACCTCCATCGGTCTTGGTCTGCTGGAACGCGTAGGTGAAGTTGACCTTTAGATCCTCGCTGATCTGGAACAGCAACTGGTTGCGGGTGGTGAAGGTCTTCTCGAAATTGAGGTCCTTCTCCTTTCTCAGGTTCGCGGCATAGCCGGCGGGCGAGATGCTCGTCGGACCATCCGGCTGGGGCAGCGAAACGCCGGGCGTCTGGAGCAGCAGCGGATAGTCGATGAAGCCGGGATCGTAGAAATAGCCCGTGGCCGACCGGAAGGCGATATGATCCTTGACGATCGGGATGTTGATGACGCCGTCGACCTGATAGCCCAGCTTGCCGCTGTGGCCCTTGCCGTAAAGGCGGCTATGCACCTCGCCCTCGATCTTGTCCGTGTCGGGCCGGTTGGGGATATTGCGGATCGCGCCCGCCAGGGTGCCAAGGCCATAGAGTGTCCCCTGCGGCCCGAGCAGCGTTTCGACGCGCGCGATGTCGAGCAATTTGAAGTCGTAATAGAGCGGAACCTCGCCCAGATAGACGCCCAAGGCCGTGTCATAGGAATTGCCGGTGGAACTGGAATCCGAAGCGTTGAGGCCGCGAAGCACGATCGTTCCGGTCGAGCCCGGGCCCGTGTCCGATATGGTCACGCCTGGCGTAAAGTCGGCAATGTCGCGCACGTCGTCGATCCGCTGCCGGGCGAGCTGCTCCTGGCCGACGGCGCTGATGTTGATCGGCACGTCCTGGATCGAAACCGCACGCCGAGTGGCCGTCACGACGATCTCGTTGCCCTCGCCGCCTGCACCGTCAGCACCATCCGCGGCGCCTTGAGCGAAAGCCGAAGTGGTCCCAACGCCCATAAGAATGGTCGCGCCAAGCAATGTATTGCGAAACAATTTCATAGTCACTTCGACCCCCTTGCAGTTGAGCCCCAAGTGACATCCTTCTCCCTGGCGCTCTGGCTAGGCCGGCACCTTGTCGGCCGGTTCCCGGCCAGTCGTCATTGTCATGCCATGATGTGCATGGTCTTTTGCAACCGAAGCGGCTGCAATCATCATTTGATCTGTTCGAGCGCCGTGCGATGAACCGGCAAGGTCACAATGCCGCGCATTGCTGGCGACCGGCGCCATAGCGCCTGAGAGAGCAGCATTGCGAGCCGTTCTTCGATTCACGAACCCTCACTTCAAGCCGGCGACTGCCCGGCTAATCTACCCTTTTGTTGCGCCGCTTCGACGAGCGGTCGATCAACTATACGGTATGGATATTACGTAATGGGTCAAGCGTAATAATTTCGCACTTGCTCAGTATGACTGCAATCGTTGGGTGCGGCGCACAATATGGCGGTTTTCTTACGATGAAGACCGATTCCAATATTGGTGGGAGGAATGGCGGCGGGACCGGAGTGGGAATTATGTGGGACCATTCGGCCCCGAATCGCAAACCCCGACCAACGGATCGACGCTGCCCGCTGTCTATCCGTCAAAATAACGCAATCTGGTCGATTCGCGGGGAAGGGCCGGTCATCGGCGCGGTCGCTCAGCCGGCCCGACGGCGGGTGTCAGGGCGCTGGACCCCGGATTTCCGCCACGATGGAGAGTATTACCTAAAACTTTAAAGGTAATAATTCTTGGTGGACAGACCCGTGCTGCTTTGCAATAGTGTTTGCCGAAAGGGGACGAAAGAATGATCCGAATGTTCCGCAATGCAGGCCGGGCTGCTCTGATGGCTGGAGCGCTTTTGCTTGTATCCTGCTCGCCAGCGCCGGACGCCCCCTCCCAGCCGAAGACAGAGTTCAACATCGGATGGTCGATATACGCTGGCTGGATGCCGTGGCCCTATGCCCAGCAGGCTGGAATCGTGAAAAAGTGGGCGGATAAATACGGCATCAAGATCAATATCGTTCAGGTCAACGACTATGTCGAATCGGTGAATCAATATACCGCCGGCAAATTCGATGGCGTAACGGTGACCAATATGGACGCCCTGACGATTCCGGCCGCCGGGGGGAAGGATACCAGCGCGATCATAGTCGGTGACTATTCGAACGGCAATGATGGCATCTTGCTCAAGGGCGCCGACAATTTTTCAGCGATCAAGGGCAGGCAGGTCTATCTGGTCGAACTTTCGGTCTCCCACTATCTTCTCGCCCGCGCGCTGGAGAAGTCGGGGATGAAGCCCACCGACATCAAGACCGTGAACACCTCCGACGCCGATATCGTCGGGGCCTTTTCCAGTCCGGATGTCACCGCGGCGGTCGCATGGAACCCGCAGCTTTCGGTCATGAAGGGACAGGCCGGGGCGAAGGAGGTCTTCAGCTCGGCCCAGATCCCCGGTGAAATACTGGATCTGCTGGTGGTCGATACGGCGACCCTGAAAGCCAATCCGAATCTGGGCAAGGCGTTGACCGGCATCTGGTTCGATACGATGGCGCTGATGAAAAGGCAGGACGCGCAGGGCAAGGCGGCACGCGCGGCCATGGCGAAGCTGGCGGGCACGACACCCGAAGTGTTCGAGAGCCAGCTGGCGACCACGCATCTCTATGCCGATCCCAAATCCGCCGTGGCGGCCACATCTGCCCCCGCACTTGTTCAAAGCATGGCGCAGGTGCGGGATTTCAGCTTCGCCCATGGCCTGTTCAAGGGCGCGGCCTCAGCCGATGCCGTCGGCATGAGCTTCGCCGGCGGGAAGACGCTGGGCGACGCGCAGCATGTGACGCTGCGGTTCGACGAAAGCTTCATGAAACTGGCGGCCGACGGAAAGCTTTGAGCTGCCCCGATCGATCCACTCTGTAGGACGATGATGATATGCGCTGGGTGAATCGACATGTCAGCCGAGGCGACCGGCTGCTGCTGGGGGCGGTGCCGATCCTGCTGCTGGTCCTGCTCTATCTTTTCCTGGCGGCTCAGCGCCACGCCGCCAATCAGTTCGACAAGATATTGCCGTTGCCCGACGGCATGACGAAGGCGATGTCCGGGCTGCTTTTCCAGCCGGACCAGCTGACGGGACAGCTGCTATTCTGGGCGGATACGCTGGCGAGCCTGGAGCGGCTTGGCATCGGTTTGGGCATCGCGACGCTCGCGGCGCTCCTTGTGGGGCTGGTGCTCGGCATCCTTCCCCCTGTGCGGGCGACCTTCGGACCTTTGGTAACGGGCATCGCCGTGATCCCGCCCATCGCGCTGCTCCCTATCCTCTTCATCGCCCTGGGCCTGGGGGAAACTGCCAAGGTCGCGCTCATCGTCATCGGCATAGCCCCTGTCATGGTGCGGGACATTGCCGCGCACGTCGCTGCCCTGCCGCGCGAGCAGATCATCAAAGCGCAGACGCTGGGGGCGAGCAGCTGGCAGATCATGATAAGGGTGGCGCTGCCCCAGGCCATGCCGCGCCTGCTTCACGCCGTACGCCTGTCGCTGGGGCCGGCCTGGGTCTTCCTCATATCGGCCGAGGCGATCGCATCCGACATCGGACTTGGCTACCGCATATTCCTCGTCCGCCGCTATCTCTCGATGGATGTCATCATTCCCTATGTCGCGTGGATCGCGCTGCTGGCCGTGGTGATGGATCTTTCCCTCACTTTCCTCAGCCAGCGCCTGTTCCCCTGGGCCCACGGAGTCAGCCATTGAGCGCGCTTCTCTCTCTTCGTGATGTCTGGATCGAATATGGCGAGAAGATCGTGCTCGAACGCGTGACGATCGATATCGAGGAAGGGTCTTTCGTGTCGATCATCGGCCCTTCGGGCGCCGGCAAAAGCAGCCTGCTGCGTCTCATCCTCGGCCAGGAAGCGGCGACGCGGGGTTCCATCCTTCTCGACGGGATGCCGCTGACGCCTGAATGCGGACCCGATCGGGGCGTCGTGTTTCAGCGCTATTCGGTATTTCCCCACCTGTCGGCCTTGCGGAACACGGTTTTCGGGCTGGAATGCGCCCAATCGCCGCTTCTGGCGCGCCTGTTCGGCAGGGCTCGCAGCGCGGCGGTGGAAGAAGCCACCGAAATGCTGGATGCCGTCGGCCTTGGCGACAGCCTTCACCTCTATCCCGCACAGCTTTCGGGCGGCATGCAGCAGCGTCTGGCCATTGCGCAGGCGCTTATCAAGCGCCCCCGCATCCTGCTGCTCGATGAACCGTTCGGCGCGCTGGATCCGGGTATCCGTTCCGACATGCACCGGCTGATCACCCGGCTTTGGCGCGACTATTCGCTGACGATCATCATGGTGACTCACGACATCCACGAAGCCTTCAACCTGGGGACGCGGGTCCTGGCGCTCGACAAGCGCCGTCACGACCCGCACGCCCCGCACCGCTTCGGCGCGACGGCTGTTTACGACCTCGCCCTGCGCAAACGCGCGAGCGACGCGGCCGGGGAAGAGGCGATAGCCGCGCCGGAAAACGGCGACCGGCATCATGAGGAGAAGATTGGACATGGGTAGCGAATCTGCGGGCCTTGCAAGGCTGAGCATGAGCCTGCCGGCGGACCTGTTCCGGCAGCTCGACATGATGGTGGAGGAACGCGGACTGCCGTCGCGTTCGCAGCTCATCGCCGAACTCATCCGTCATGCGCTCGCCGAACATGAAGCCTTTACCCGGCCCGACGAGATGTTGGCCGGCACCATCACCATCGTCTATCGCGGCGACCGCGGCCGCGTGCGGCATCAGCTTGCCCAGACGCAGGCGGACTATCTGAAGGAGGTCATCTCCTCTCAGCATGTCTTTCTGGAGGATGACCAGTCGCTTGAGGTGCTGCTGGTGCAGGGGCCTGCCTCGCTGCTCAAGGAACTGTGCGATGCGCTTCGGCGGGTGCGCGGCGTCCACCAGCTCCAGCTCGTCACCACAACCGCCCTGCTGCCGCCGCTCTATGAACAGGAATCCAGCAAACAGACCAAGGGAGTGATGGCATGACGGCCCTTACCAACCCCACCGCCGCCCGCGACCATGCCAGAGCCAAGGCCGGGACCGCGGTGGAAGCCATGCCGGTGTTGCCGCCGGTGGCCAGCGACCTGCCGGACGGCGTGCCCGCGGACGATCTTCTGTGGGAAGAGACGATCGCGGCGGGCGGCTATGCAACGCGGCGTTTGCCGCGCGGCGCCCGCCTGCGGCTGATCGACCTCAAGGGCGATGCCTGTGCTTCGCTCCTCATCTTCAACGCCGAACTGCCGACCGAACGGCTCAACGTCGCCGATACGGTGAAAGTGCAATGGAACGCCTATCTCGGCTCGGGCAAGCTGCTGCTGTCGGACATGGGCCGTGTCCTCATGAGCTTTGTCGAGGATGGGGCGGGAACGCATGACGCCTTCTGCGGCACCTCCAACGCTGCGACGAATGCGGCCAAATATGGCAATGGGGCCAATAGCGGCCCGACGCCCAGCGGACGCGACCGCTTCCTGCTCGGCGTCGCCAAACACGGTCTCCAGCGGCGCGACGTGCATCCGTGCGTCAACCTGTTCAAGGGGGTGCGGATCGAAGCCGACGGAGCGATCGTGCCGCAGTTGGGCCCCTTTGCCCAGGCGCGAAGCCTGGTGCTGCGCGCCGAGATGAATGTGATCGTGGTGATCGCGAACTGCCCGCATGTCCTGGACCCGCGCGAGGATTGGACCGTGACGCCGCTTCGCGCGACGGCCTGGCGCGGTCCGGTCACTCCCGCCGACGATGCCATCCGCACCGCCACTCCAGAAGGCCTGCGCGCCTTCGAGAATGTCGAAGACTATTTCCGCCGTTAAAAGGAAAACGCCTCAATGAGCGTCGATATTCACTTGTCCGGCCTTCCGGGCACTGTCCTCCATGACGTGATCGTGCCGGCGCGAGCGCCCTGGCTGCATCATGTCGCAGCCGGCCAGACCCTGCGGATCGTCGATCTGGAAGGGAATCAGGCGGTCGATTTCCTCCTCTATTCCGCGCAGGACGATGCGGAGCGTTACAGCGCGCAGGACACCGTCGCGGCGCAAGGCAATCTCTTCCTTCGCGAAGGCGCGGTGCTGCGTTCCAACGAGGGGCGGGCGATGATGACGATCACCGCCACGTCCGTCGATTATCACGACACCATCGGCGGCGCCTGTTCCTGCGAATCCAACACGCTTCGCTACGGCCACCACACCAAGGCCGAACATGCCTGCGTCGAAAACTTCCTGGAGGCGAATCTGCGCGAAGGCCGGGGCAAGCGCGACATTGTCTCCAACATCAACTTCTTCATGAACGTGCCGGTGGAGGCCGACGGATCGCTGGGGATCGTCGATGGCATCTCCGCGCCCGGCCTGACCGTGGACCTGCGCGCGGAGATGGATGTCATCGTGGTGGCTTCCAACTGCCCGCAGATCAACAATCCGTGCAACGGTTTCAACCCGACGCCCGTGCGCATGATTGTCGCCGCATGAGGTTCGATACCGTCCTCATCGCGAATCGCGGAGCGATCGCCACCCGCATCATCCGCACGCTGCGCCGGATGGGCCTGCGATCAGTCGCGGTCTATTCCGAAGCCGACGAGGATTCGCTCCACGTCGCACTGGCCGACGAAGCGGTCTGCATTGGCGGCGCGCGCGCCTCGGAAAGCTATCTCAACATCGAGGCCATATTGGATGCGGCCCGCAGGACGGGCTCTGGCGCCATTCACCCCGGTTACGGTTTCCTCGCTGAAAATGTCGAGTTCGCACAGGCTTGCGCGAAGGCCGGGATCATCTTCATCGGCCCCACGCCGGACAATATCCGCACCTTCGGCCTGAAGCACAGCGCGCGCGAGCTTGCCGCCGCGCACGATGTTCCGCTCGCGCCCGGCACGGATCTGCTCAGGGACGAGGCGCAGGCCGTACTCGCCGCTCGTGAGATCGGTTTCCCCGTGATCCTCAAGGCGACTGCGGGCGGCGGCGGCATCGGCATGCGCGTCTGCGAGGACGAGGCCGCCGTCCGCGAGAGTTTCGCCGCCGTCGCTCGCCTGGGCGAAAGCAATTTCGGCGACGCGGGCATCTTCCTGGAACGCTACATCCGGCGCGCACGGCACATCGAGGTGCAGATATTCGGCGATGGCGAGGGGCGCGTCCTGCCGGTGGGCGAACGGGACTGCTCGCTCCAGCGCCGCAACCAGAAAGTGGTCGAGGAAGCGCCTGCGCCCCTGCTGCCCGACGCGGTGCGCAGCGCGCTGATCGCTGCCGCCACGCGGCTGGGCGAGGCCGCGTCCTATCGGTCGGCCGGAACGGTCGAATTTCTCTATGATGCGGAACGGGAAGAATTTTTCTTTCTGGAGATGAACACCCGCCTTCAGGTCGAACATGGCGTCACTGAAGAAGTGATGGGCATCGATCTTGTCGAATGGATGATCCGCGGCGCTGCCGGAGACTTCTCCTTCCTCGACAGGGAGCCGCCGCGTCCCAATGGCCATTCCGTGCAGGTGCGCCTCTACGCCGAAGATCCCGCGCTCGACTATCGCCCGACCTCCGGCACGCTGACGGCGGTCGCGTTTCCGCCCGACATTCGCGTCGAAACCTGGTGCATGGCCGGCAGCACGGTCAGCGCCTGGTACGATCCGATGCTGGCGAAGCTGATCGTGCACGCGCCCACCCGCGCCCAAGCCGTATCCGCCATGCAGGCGGCACTGGACCAAAGCCGTATCGACGGGATCGAGACCAACCTGCGCTGGCTTCGGGAGGTGGTGCGTTCGTCTCCCTTCGTCAGCGGGGAAGTCTCGACCCGCGTCCTCGACGGCATCGCCTTCCATCCGCGCAGCATCCAGGTCGTCAGCGGCGGCACGGCGACGACCGTTCAGGATTGGCCCGGCCGGCAGAAACTGTGGGCCGTGGGTGTTCCGCCATCGGGCCCGATGGACGACCAGTCGTTCCGGCTGGGCAACCGGCTGCTCGGCAATGCCGAAGGCACGGCTGGCCTGGAAGTGCTCCATACCGGGCCGACATTGACCTTCAACGCGCCAGCGCGCATCTGCCTGACCGGCGCTGATTTCGACGCCAAGCTTGACGGAACGCCGGTGCCGCGTGGCGTCGCCTTCGACGTGGGGGAGGGGCGGACGCTTAGCCTTGGCCGGGTGAGGGGCGGCGGCATACGCGGCTACATCCTCATGGCCGGCGGCCTCGACATCGCGCCCTATCTCGGCAGTCGCAGCACCTTCGAGCTTGGCCAGTTCGGCGGACATGCCGCGCGCCGGCTGCTGGCTGGCGATACGCTGCATCTGGCCGGTGACGGGGTCGGGCCTGCCTTGCCGGAAGTCGCGCTGCCGCCCTTGACGAATGAATGGACCTTGCGCGTGCTCTATGGCCCGCACGGGGCGCCCGATTTCTTCACCGACGAGGATATTGAGGAAATCGTGACGGCGGAGTGGCAGGTCCACTATAACAGCAATCGTACCGGCGTCCGGCTGATCGGCCCCAAGCCCCGCTGGGCGCGCACCGACGGCGGGGAAGCCGGCCTGCACCCGTCCAACATTCACGACAATCCCTATGCGATCGGGGCCGTGGACTTCACCGGCGACATGCCGATCATATTGGGTCCGGACGGTCCTTCGCTCGGCGGCTTTGTCTGTCCCTTCGTCGTGATCGCCGCCGATCGCTGGATCATGGGTCAGCTGGCGCCCGGCGACAAGCTGCGCTTCGTGCCGGTCGATGTCGAGGATGCGCGCGCGGCGGATTTGCACCAGCGCGGGCTGATCGCATCGGGTACGGCGCTTGGGGGCGGACCAGCCCGGCCCATCGGCACGCTCACCCCCATCCTTGCGGAAATCCCGGCCACCCCGGATCGCCCGCGCACGGTCTATCGCCAGCAGGGCGACCGCAATATCCTGGTCGAATACGGCCCCATCGTGCTGGACATCGAGCTGCGGATAAGGGCGCATGCGCTGATGGCCGAGCTGGAAAGGCTCGATCCTGCCGGGATTGTCGACATCGTGCCCGGAATCCGCTCCCTCCAGTTGCATTTCGACGGGGAGATCATGGATCAGCGAGCCGCCCTCGACATGCTGATGGCGGCGGAGGAGCGGCTGGGCGATCTGGCGGACTTCGTCGTCCCGTCGCGTATCGTCCACCTGCCGCTCAGCTGGCGCGATCCGGCCACGATCGAGACGATCGAGAAATATATGGGCGCCGTCCGCGCCGACGCGCCCTGGTGCCCCGACAATATCGAGTTCATCCGGCGGATCAACGGCCTTCCCGATGCCGCGGCCGTGGAGAATCTGATCTTCGAGGCCAATTATCTCGTCCTGGGCCTGGGCGACGTTTACCTGGGCGCCCCGGTGGCCACGCCGGTCGATCCGCGGCATCGGCTGGTCACCACCAAATACAACCCCGCGCGCACCTGGACGCCGCCCAATGTCGTTGGCATCGGCGGGGCCTATATGTGCATCTACGGCATGGAAGGGCCGGGCGGCTATCAACTGTTCGGCCGCACCATCCAGATGTGGAATACCCATCGACAGACCGACGCCTTCACGGAGGGAAAGCCCTGGCTGCTGCGCTTTTTCGACCAGATCCGCTTCTATCCTGTAAGCGCGGACGAACTCGTCGAATGGCGGCGCGATTTTCCGAGCGGCCGACGCTCGATCAGGATCGAGCCGTGCGAATTCCGCCTCTCCGATTATCGCGCTTTCCTTGCCGACAATGCGAAGTCGATCGCGGAATTTGAGGCGCGACGACAGAGCGCCTTCGATGAGGAGCGGGCCGAGTGGCAGCGGAACGGCGAATTCGACCGCGTCGCTCATCTATCCGAAGCTGAGCAGCCGCAACCGGACGCCGTGGAAATTCCCGATGGCGCGGATCTGGTCGAAGCGCCGTTCGGCGGCAGCCTGTGGAAACTGCTCGTTGGGCCCGGCGACGAGGTCGATGCCGGCGAAACGATCGCGATCATAGAGGCGATGAAGATGGAATGTGCCGTTCACAGCCCGGGCGCGGGCAGGGTCGAGGCGCTCTATGTGCAGGAGCGGCAGTCGCTGCAGCCCGGTGCGCCGATGATGGCGCTGAGGAGGCACGCATGACCGCGCCAGCCGGGGACCGGCTGAACCGCCGCAGCGTGTCGATGATTGCCGATGCGGTCGGGGCGGGGCGCATGAGCGCCGTTGCGGTGGCCGAAGAGACGATCGCGCGTCTGGCCCTTTATGACGCGGTTCAGCCCCAGATTTGGATCAGCCGGGTCGCGCCGGACGCCCTGATCGAGGCCGCCCATAGGGTCGATGCGCGGGTGGCGGCGGGCGAAACCTTGCCGCTGGCCGGCGTCCCCTTCGCCGTGAAGGACAATATCGATGTCCGGGGACTCGATACGACCGCGGCCTGCCCCGCCTTCACCTATCGGCCGAAGGCTTCGGCCACGGTCGTTGAGCGGCTGATCGCGGCGGGTGCGATCTGCGTCGGCAAGACCAATCTCGACCAGTTCGCCACAGGACTGAACGGCACACGAAGCCCCTATGGCAGCCCCAGAAACGCCTACAACCTGTCCTATGTCAGCGGCGGCTCCAGCTCGGGTTCCTCGGTCGCCGTGGCGGCGGGACTGGTTGCCTTCGCACTCGGCACCGACACCGCAGGATCGGGCCGCGTTCCGGCCGCTTTCCAGCATTTGATCGGGTTCAAGCCCAGCAAAGGCCGGTGGAGCAACAGCGGTCTCGTGCCAGCCTGCCGCACGCTCGATTGCATCACCGCCTTCACGAGCGACACGGCGGACGCCCGGCTGGTCGATTCCGTCGCGGCTGGCTTCGATGCGGCCGATCCCTATTCCAAACCGCTTGCCGACCGGCCGATCGGGCGCAAGAGGATCGGCGTCCCCCGCCGCGACCAGCGCGCCTTCTTCGGCGACGCGCAGTCCGAATATCTTTATGATCGGGCGCTCGACAGGCTCTCCACCGTCGCCGAACTGGTGGAGATCGACTATGCGCCGCTACAGGAAGCGGCGCAGCTCCTCTATGGCGGCCCTTGGGTGGCGGAGCGGACCGCCGCCATCGCGGACCTGCTTGCCGACCATCCCCACGCGATAGACCCGACCGTGCGTGAAGTCGTCGAGCCGGGACTGGAAATAAGCGCCGTCGATCTGTTCAACGGCATCTATCGGCTTGCCGAACTCAAGCGTCACGCCGACACGCTTTGGAAGAGCATCGACCTGCTCGCCTTCCCCACCACCGGCACGACCTATCGGGTGGCGGAACTCAAGGCCGCGCCGATCGCGCTGAACAGTGCCCTGGGCTTCTACACCAATTTCGTGAACCTGCTGGACATGGCCGCCGTCGCCGTGCCCGCCGGCATAAGGTCGAATGCGACCGGGTTCGGCATCACCCTGATCGGTCCTGCCGACAGCGATGTTGCGCTGCTCGACGCCGCCGACGCCTATATTTCGGCCGCGGATATTCCGTCGCCGCCACCGCTCGATCTGGAGGGCAAAATGGAAACCGTAAAACTCGCTGTAGTCGGCGCTCATCTGAAGGACATGCCGCTGCACTGGCAACTCACTTCCCGCGACGCGAAGTTCGTGGGCGCTTTCGAAACGGCACCCAACTACCGCCTCTACGCGATCGCGAACAGCGTGCCGCCCAAGCCTGCGCTCGTGCACAGCGAGGACGGCGGATCGATCGCGCTGGAGGTTTACGAGCTTGGCATCGCCGAGTTCGGCAGCTTCGTGGTCGAGGTGCCGGCGCCACTTGCCATAGGCACGGTGACGCTGGCCGACGGCAGCAGCGTCAAGGGCTTCGTCGCAGAGCCGCGCGCGCTGACGGGAGCGGAGGACATCACCGCCCTGGGCGGATGGCGCGCCTATATCGCGCAACGCGCCTGATCTTCGCAAGGAAAGGGCAAGGCATGAAAAGGCTCAGGAGATTGATCATGACAGTGGCGGCGGGATGTGCGGCTTCCATGGCCCATGCGGAGCAGGTGATCGAGGTGCCGGGCTTTGCGGACTTCCTGGCGGTCGACGGCGACAGCGTCTGGGCGACCAATGCCGGCCGGGTCGAGCGCTGGTCGCGGCAGGGCAGGCTTGCCGCCGTGGCCATGTCGAAACCCTGCGGCGCCATGGCCCTGTCCGACGGAGCGCTCTGGGTGGCCGATTGCCAGGAAAATGCGCTCATAAAGATCGATACGAAGACCGCGCGGAAGACTGCCACCATTCCCACCGGCATCGCCAATCCCAAGGGCGAGCTGAATGTGGTCGCCGGTGCCGGATCGATCTGGGTCGCCAGCGATCAGAAGGGCGTCGTATCCCGCGTCGACCCGGCGACGGAGGCGGTGACGGCGACCATCCCCGTCAATCCCGGCACCCATTATCTGGCGTTCGGTTTCGGATCGGTCTGGGCGGTCAGCAGCGAGAGCCGCTCGATCCAGCGCATCGACCCCGCGACCGACAGCGTCGTCAAGACAACGGCACTGGGCAAGGAGCCGGGTTTCCTTGCGGCCGGGGAAGGCGGGGTCTGGGTTCAGGAGCAGGGCGACGGAACGGTCGTCCGCCTCGACCCGGAAACTGGCGACGCGGCTGGCCGGGTGAAGGTCGGCGCAGTGCTGAAATGGGGCGACATCGATACGGGCGGCGGGCTGGTGTGGTTGCGCACCACGGAGGATCAGACCTTTGTCGTGATCGATCCCAAGTCGATGGCGGTCAGGGCGCGAGTGGGGAAAGCGGAAGGCAGCGGCGCGCTGCGCTTCACGGATTCAGGCATCTGGACGTCCGCGCATGACGTGCACACGCTGACCTGGTGGCCCGATCCGGCGAAGCTGGCGAAATGAGGCGTCCGCGGCGCATCAAGCGCCGCGGAGCAGATTCTCAGCGGGCGGAAGCCATCTGGACGGGCGACTTATCGCCAGCCTTGGCAAGCCGGGCTTCGATCTGGGCGCGGATGTCGGCCGCAACCGCTGTGCGACAATCCCGCGCCTTGGATTCGAGAGCGAGGTGCACGCCCGCCATATGATCGCCGCAAACGGCCCGCGCCGCCTGATCCATGCGGATGGCGAGGCTCTGCTGGCCAGAGGCGGTAGAGAGGTCCAACCCCTTGAGGTCGAGGATCGCGGTGTCCTGAGCGAAGGGATTGCCGCCGGTAGTGCCAGCGATTGCCGGGGTCGCGAAGGCGAAAGCCGCCAGGCACATGAGCCCAATCTTCATCATCTTCTCCTGTGCGAAAAACGAGCACCGCTCTTCGGCGGCTGGCGCGTAGATAAGCCCGGGAGAGAAAACTTACAATATCTATTCCGAATATGTTCTTTTATTACTTATAGCCATAGCGGTTATTACTTCGCCCTGACCACCAGCATCGCAAGGTCATCAGCATGACCGAGCAGCCCGATCGGCAGATCGGCTTCATGGCTCAATCCCTCGACCGCGACCGTAACCGTTCGCGCCATGGGAGCGGACCAGGACCGGACGGTGCTGACCGGCAAGCGAACCCGCCAGTTATGGCGGCCTTCGACCGGCACGATGTGGCCATTGACGCTGACCTTTGAAGCGGCATCGTCGCGACTGCCGGAAATCAGCAGGCAGTTTTCCGACCGAAACTCCACCAGACGGGTCCGCGGGGAGGAAGCGGCGGCGGCCGGCTGCACGAACCCCGCAGCCATGGCCATGCAGAAGACGAATGTTCCAGATCTGGGCATGGTCGCGCGCTCCCTTTCAGTCGATGGAAATGCCGGATCGTTCGAAGAAGCGTCGAACGGGTTCCAGGACCTGCTCATGCCGTTTCCACCGCGCAACCGCGTCGCGGTAGATCGGCCGGCGGACCTGCGCCGCGCTGGGCGTGGAAACCGGCGCATCATTGGTGTGGAAGGACAGGCACTCATCCGCCCATTCCAGACCGCAATGGGCGAGCAGGCGGCGGCTCTGGCCTTCCTGGTCCGCCACAAGATCCTCGTAGCGCAGTTCGATGACCCGCCCCGGCAGGACTTCGCGCCACAGGGCCATCAGCCGGTCGAAGCGGACGTAGTAAGCGGCGATATCCAGAAGGTCGTAGCTATAGTCATAATAGCGCGAATTGACAGCAAAGAGATTGCGGAAGTTGCTGAGCACCGTGTCCATCGGGTGGCGACGGAGGCAGACGATGCTGGCTGCCGGGAGGGCCTGCGCAATAAACCCGGCATAGTGGAAATTACCCGGAAACTTGTCGATGAACCTCCGGCCGGGGTCGCGCCGGTGATGGCTGGCGCGTTGCAGGAAGTCGCGGCCGATCGCGCCCATGTCGCTGACTGCAGCCGTGGCGATCGTCTCCGGGTCCATGACCGTGGGCGTGCGCGTGCCTGCCGCCTTCTTGACGGCGAGCGGCATCGCTTGCAGTTCGCCAGCGCTTTCGACGTCGGGGTGAGACGAGAGAATGCGGTCGACCAACGTCGTGCCGGTGCGCGGCATCCCTATAATGAAGATCGGCGCATCGCGGGGGGCGTCGTCCGCGGGAGCCGTAGCGATGCTCGGCCAACTCGCCTCTATCGCGTCGAAGGTCGCGGCATCGCGGGCAAATTCGTAGCGCAACGTGCGGCGATGCTCGGCATTGACCACGCAGAGCCGTTCCAGTGCTTCTTCCGGGCGGCCGAGATCTTCGAGTTCTTTCGCCAGAGCATAGCCTAGCAGCAGCCTGCCCCGTCCGTCTCCGGTCGTTGAGTGAACCTTCGCCAGGCGCTCGACATGATTATGCCCGGCTGACTGCTTGCGCAGGCTGGAGAGAAGGTGATGGGCACGGGCATCATCCGGCGCGAGGGCGATCAACGCCTCCAGCGCGGCTTCGGCTTCCTCCGTCCGGCCGAGGAAGTTGAGCGTCACGGCCTGGTTGTAGCGGAACTGCCTGTTCCCGGGTTCGAGCCGCACCGCTGCCGAAAAATGACCGAGCGCGGCCGGGTGGTCGCCCAGGCGGGCATAGACGCAGCCCATCGTGTCGCGGCTCAGGGCATCGCCGGGCAGGGCCTGCTCTGCATCCTGCAGCACGGCGGCGGCGTCCCCGTCCTGCCGTACCAGAGTGAAGAGCTTGGCAAGCTGCGCGCGATATTCGCCTTGGGGATCGAGTTCGACCGCGCGGCCGAGATGCTGGATGCCGGCATGGACGCGGCCGATGCTCGATTCTGCGACGCCAAGGAGGAAGTGACCTTCGGCATCGCCGGGATTTTCCGACACCAGCGTCGCGGCCAATCGCTGAGTGGCATTGATATCGCCCCGGGCGAGCGCGCTGCGCGCTGCGATGGCCTGACCGGAGCGGGCCGCCATCATGCCGCGGCCTTTGCTCCCGCAGCGTCCCGGTCCAGATCATCGGCCGGGCTCGCCTCAGCGAGTGCGCCGCGTGGCTGCTTGGCTGCGCGCCAGACCTTGAATTTCTCGATCATCGGCGCGAAGGGGAACATTGTCTGCTCCCGGATGGTCAGCCGCTTGCGATCGTCCTGCCCGACGAGAATGCCCTCGCCCTCGCGATATGTTCCGAAGATGCGATCCAGCAGGATCAGCGAGTTGCCGTAATTGCAACGCGTGCTCTCATAGTCGGTGGAATGGTGCAGGCTGTGATGCCTGATCGTCGTGAAGAAGAAGGAGTACCAGATCGGGGGGTCGGCGCGCACATTGGCATGGGCGAAGACGGAGATGACGCCCATGGTGTTCAGGGCTGCGAAGATGGCCGTCTTGTCGAAATCGAACAGCGCGACGACGCTCAGGCTGATCAGGAACAGCTCGATCGGGTTGCCGACGGCGCCCTTGGCCGCATTAAGCTGGGTGATATGGTGATGCGGCGCATGGGTCAGCCAGAAAGGCGTCCAATTGTGCATCAGCCGATGCATCCAATATTGGCCGAATTCGATGAGGAAGATCACCATTGCGACCTGCGCCAGCCAGGGCAGATGGCTCGCCCATGCCGTGGTCAGCCCCAGCGAGGCCTTGAGGGCGACCAGCGGTTCCTCGGCCAGTTTCTGCGTCAGCCAGGCGATCACGGTCGCGCTGAGGACCGAATAATAAAGGTCCGTCAGGAACTCCCGCCTGTTCATGCGCCAGCCGGCATGACGTTCGTGCACAGCCTCCAGCAGCAGGATGGCGATCACGATGAGGGGAGAAGTCACGGTGAGAGCCCAGGGATGCTCGACCAGAGACCTTGGTCCGAACGCCCAGAAGCTGAGGACGACCGCGATCATGGCAGGCGGGATCAGGTTGAATAGCCGGTCTTTGAGGCTGGTTTCCATGCCGCAGCTCCTGTCAGTGCATTCACACTGCGCTGCGCTGCGTCATGAAGGGAGGTCGAAAATCCCGATGAAAGCCATAGACTGGATTTATGCCCGTTGCGCACGCACGCGCCGGATGACCTCATCCCAGAAGAGCTGCGTGGCTGTGTCCCGCGCCGGTTCCGACCGGGCGAGCAGGAAGATGTCGTAAGCGGGCTCGAAATCCGCGAACAGCATGGGCCATAAACGGCCGCTTGCAACGTCACTTGCAGCAGCGGCGGTGGGAAGGAAGCCGATCCCTACGCCCATGTTGATAAGCCGCCGCGCCTCGTTGATGTCTTCCGCGAGGCCGCTCACCACGGTGCCGAGCCGATAGCGCCGGCGCAAATGGGTGATCGCCTCTATTTCATCATCGCCGGTCAGGACGAAACCCTGATCCTTCAACTCGCCCAATCGGCTCACCCGATAGCCGAAATAGGGGCTGCTGCGCGAACAATAGAGCTGCTGACGCTCGATCAGCAGCGGTTCGTACATCAGGCTTCCGCGGACGCTGCTGTCATAGCCCACGCCGATCTCCACCTCGCCCTGCTCCAGCGCATCGAGAAGCTGGCGCCAGGGAGAGACGCGGATTTCGATGTGGATGGCCGGATTGCGCCGGTGAAAGCTGGCAATGGCTTCGTCGAACTCGGCGGACACCAGGCCGGACACGATCTGGATGCGGACGATGCCCTCGACCCGCTTGGTCGCCTGCGCAATCACATGGGGCATCATCCGGGCGGATTCCAGCATGTCCTCGCACAGCGCCATCATCGCCTTGCCGGCCGCGGTCATCTCCACGCCGGTGGCGGTGCGGTGGAGCAGCGCCGTCCCGACATGGTCCTCCAGCCGCTTGAGCGCCGCGCTGATGCTGGGCTGCTGCCGGTTGAGCCGTCGCGCCGCCGCGCCTATGCCGCCGGCGCGAACGATATCCACGAAGGTCCGCATGAGGTTCCAATCGACCCGGCTGGCAAATTTCCTGTCGATCAGCGGCGTTCGATCGTTCATGCGCGTGCTGCTTTCCTGGAAGATATAGCGGCTCTTCATAGGCGGTGGACTGCTCCGCTCATAGATCAAATCGATGGAAATCATAGCATGGGTCCATCTATCGCTATGCCCCGGGGGATTTACCTTAGTCCCATGACACAGCACCATGTCCTGCCGCTCGTCGATATTTCGAAACTGGACAGCCCCAGGCTTGAGGATCGGCTTTCCGTCGCCCGCGAACTCGACCGCGCCTGCGTGGAGGCAGGGTTCCTCTACATAGTGGGCGCACAGATGGACGACGCCTTGTTCCGCAGGATCGTCGCGCGCGCGCAGGCTTATTTCGCGCTCGACGCCGACACCAAGATGAAGAGCTATATCGGCCTTTCGGAAAACCACAGCGGCTATGTGCCGGTGGGGGAGGAGCAATTCGCCGCCGGCCAGCGCGACCTCAAAGAGGCGTTCGACGTCAATTGCGACTATGTGCGCTCCGAGGGTAGGCGACCGCTGCTGGGTCCGAATCTGTGGCCTGAAATGCCGGGCTTCCGCGAAGACGTGCAGGCTTATTACCGCCATGTGACGAGTATTGGTGGCCAGCTTTTCCGCGCTTTCGCCCTGGCGCTCGGGCTCGACGAAGACCATTTCCAGGCGCATCTGCGAAATCCCCCCAGCCAGCTTCGGCTGATCCATTATCCCTTCGACGCGACCGCTGAAGATCGCCGGGGCATCGGCGCGCATACCGATTACGAATGTTTCACCCTGCTGTTCGCAACGGCGCCCGGTCTCCAGATCATCGACCGGCAGGGCCAGTGGATCGACGTTCCCCTGGTCGAGGGCACGATGATCATGAACATCGGCGACATGATGGAGATACTCTCCAACGGCCGCTATGCCGCGACACGGCACCGCGTGAAGAAGGTCAGGGAAGAACGCTATTCCTTCGCGCTCTTCCACGCGTGCGACTATGATTATGTCGTTGCCCCGGTCGTGCGCGGGGAGGCGCCCCGTTACGCCCCGCTCAAGGGCGGCGAGCATCTGTTCAACCAGACGGCGCAGACCTTCGCCTATCTGAAGCGCAGGATCGCCAGCGGCGAACTCGTGCTCGACGGCGCCCTGCCGCTCGATTCCTTCGGCCCGGCCAGCAGCGCAGCCGAACCGATGCAGCCATCGTCAACTCAGCAGGCTCTTTCTGAACAGTGATTTGACGAGCCGACCCTCCAGAATGCGTCCCACGACATAGAGCGCGGCGAACAGGCCGGCGAAGACATAGGCCGCGGTGGGCTTTGGCGTCTTGCCATCCTCCTTGTTCTTGTCGTCCTTCTTGGGCTTTTCAGGCGCCGGCGCGCCCAGCGCCTTGTCGATCCAGTGCTGCGGCAGGACCTTGTCCTTCTTGTCGTCCTTTTTCACCGTCTCCTGCGCCGCTGGCTTTGCGAGCTTGCCGGCGACGATCGTCAGCCCGGCGAAGCTCAGGAACAGCAGCGGCGCCAGGAAGCAGAACAGCAATGCCCGGCTGGTCAGGCAATAGCGCAGCACCGGCCCGGCCGGCTCCCTCTCGATCCTGAGAATGCCGCCATCGAAGATGGACATCCTGTCCTGCGCGGCCTGATCCTTCTTGCTGAAGGTCAGCGTGTCGCCAATACGCTCATGGCTGGTGCCGGCCTGACGGAACAGGGGACCGAGCCTGGCCATTGCCTCATCGGCCGATTGCCCGGAGGCGAGCGCCATGCTGCCCTTTATATGCCAGATCCAGTCCAGGAAACGCGCTGTCACATGATCCCCTTTTTGCAAGAGCAGTTGCCTTATTCAGCCGGCACCGCCGCTGGGCGGCCGTAGCGTTCCTTGATCGTCTTCCAGCCTTCGGTGAAGGGATAGGTCATCTGCTCGCGGATCGACATCCGGCGTCCGCCCTCCAGTCCCAGCAATTCGGCCTCGCCATCGACGCAGGTTCCGAAGATGCGATCGATGAAGATATAGGTGTTGGAATAATTGCTGCGGGTCGCTTCGAAGTCCTGCGAATGATGCAGGCTGTGATGTTCGGTGGTGTTGAACAGGAAGCGCCACCAGCGCGGCGTGTTGAAGCGGACATTGATGTGCTGATAGGTGCCGATCGCCAGACCGAAGCTGCCGGCAAGGAGGGCGGCCCTCGGCAGGAAGTCGAAGAACCCGCCAATGCCCAGCCCGATCAGGAAAAGCTCGACGGGATTGCCGACCGCGCCTTTGTTGATGTTCAACTGGGTGATGTAATGATGCACCGAATGGGGCAGCCAGAGCGGATACCAGTTATGCATCCCCCGGTGCATCCAATATTGCCCGAAGTCGAAAATGAAGGAGATCAGGAAAGCCTGCACCAGCAGCGGCAGGCCCGTGAACCACGCCAGCTTGTCCCAGTCGAAACTGTGCTGAATGGCCTCGATCACCGCACCGCTGCCGATATAATGTTCGACAAGGTCCAGAATAGTGTAGCCCAGCCCGACATAGAAGAGATCGGTGACCAGTTCCTTCCAGGTCAGGCGCCAGCTCTCATAGCGCGGGCTGACCCATTCGAGCGCCAGCAGCAGCACCCTGAAACCGATGCCGATCCCGATGGCGGTGGACGCCTTGGCGATGGAATTGGGCGCATAATACCAGAAGGCGATGAGCGCGAACAGCGCCGTGGGCTGGAACCAGGTGAAGATGAACTGCTTGAGCGGTCCGCCTTCCACCCGGCCTATATTTTCCCACCCGATGATGACGGGCGCCTGCGCGCCTATCACTCTCTTGCCTACGCGAACGCCGTCCATATGCTGACCTCGAGATGCTGCCTCGTCCCTGCGGGCGTGTCCGCCTCGCCAGGCGACGAAAATGATGTTCGCAGTTCATTGAACTTCATGTCGTTTCAGCATCGGGAAGACGCGCCCAACGCGCCAGATGCGATTAAGGTATATGCCCCATAGATGCTGCCTATGCCTTTCCAACCCGGCGGCGGTGAATCATGCGCCGGCTATTCCGATCCGCACAGATGACGGCGCAGTTTCCGGAATGACGATCCGTTAGGGCGAAGGGACGACGGACCGTGGGCGGGCGATTTCCGGCTGCTCGTTTCAACGCATCTTGCCGGCTTTCAGTTTTCGCGCTCCGGGGCGGACCCGCGCCGGTTGGGCATGGTCATGGAATCGGCGTCCGGATCGTCCGATCCGCTCTCGCGCGGACCGATATGCTTTTCGAATATGAGCAGCAGGGAAAGCAGGAGCAGCGCGATCAGCGACCCTGCCAGCACGAGGACATATTGGCCGGCGCCCGCCGTGATCCCGACGGCAGCGGCCATCCACAGGCTTGCCGCCGTGGTCATGTTGCGCACATCTCCGCCGCGCACGAAGATCAGGCCGCCCGCGATGAAGCCAATGGCCTGGGCAAGGCCCTGAACGACGCGGATCGGGTCGCTGTCCTTGTGGACCTCCGCCAGTTCCAGGGCGGACAGGGTCAGCATGGCCGAACTCAGCGATACCAGCCCGTGGGTGCGCAGGCCCGCATCATGGCCGTTGCGTTCGCGCTCGAACCCCAGGGCGAGCCCCAGCAGGGTCGCGAGAAAAAGGCGGACGAGCGTGGTGCCGAGGTCGTTGGCCAACATAGCCATAATACCCGCGAGAGGCGCGCCCGTTCCCGTGAATGCGGCCGAATGGGAAAGCGGCTTCGCGCCTGCCGCTCAGCGTTCGGTGATGTCGGAACGGAGGTGCGCGATCAGGTCGTTGACCCGCATGTCGTTTTCAGCCGTGCATGCGAACAGGCGGCAGAACCAGTCCATCCATCGCGTCAGAATCGCCATGGCCCTCTCCCTATCGCCCGATAATAGCAGTTCACGCAGGTGAAGAGAAGCTTTGCCATTGCCCGGCCGAGGGGAAGTCGCGCCATTGGAGCGGGCTGGGCCGGCTTTGTTTTTTCCACCCTTGCGATTGGACGAAGGCGGCTTTATCAGCGCTGGTGCGACAGGTTCCCCGCAAGGGGATGAAAAGGGAAGTCGGGTGGAACGCCCGCGCTGCCCCTGCAACTGTAAGCGGCGAGCCATCCGGCCATCGCGCCATTGGGCCATGAAGGTCCGAGAAGGCGGCCGGAAAGCATCGACCCGCGAGCCAGGAGACCTGCCTGACGCCGTCGTTCTTCGACCGGACAGGGTGTGCCGGCCGAACGGGGGTTCCCTCGCTGAACGACAGCCATCGCCTTGCCGGTTGGACCGTGCGGGGGAAGGCCTGTCGCCTGCCTGGTGCCGGACCGTCCTCCCTTGCCCGGTTCCCGTCGGGGCACATGCCGTCGGGCGGGAGGATGTGGAATGACTGATTTGCGGAGCGATCGCTGATGCTGCGGGCCGTGGGGCCGGGGACTTCGGTCGTCGTCTGTTCGACCTGCCGCCTTTCGGCGGAACAGCGGGAGGATGCTGCCGGACGGCGGGGCGGCGCCTTGCTGGCAGAGGCGCTGCACAGGGTACGCGAAGGCGATCCCGCTTATGCGTCCGTCGCTGTTCAGGACATGCCCTGCCTCTTCGCCTGTCAGCGCCATTGCACGGTACATGTGCGCGGAACGGGCAAGATCGGCTATGTGCTGGGCGACTTCACGCCGGATGAGGAAGCCGCGCGCGCGATCCTGGATTATGCCCTGCGCCATGCCCAAAGTGACGAGGGCGTGGTGCGCTATGCGGACTGGCCCCAGGGGGTGAAGGGGCATTTCATCGTCCGGACGCCGCCCGAAGGCTTCGTCTGTTCATGATCCGGTTCGACGACCGCGCGGCCTTTGCCGCCGCGCTGGCCGACCTTCCCGCCCCGGATGCAGGCGCCACCGAATCCGCGGCGGCGCGGCAGCGGGTGCTGACGAAGCCGGCCGGTTCGCTTGGGCGGCTGGAGGAGATCGCGCTTTTCATGGCGGGTTGGCAGGGGCGGGAACGCCCCCGGGCGGAGCGCATCCGCGCCGCGATCTTCGCCGGCAATCATGGCGTGGCCGCGCGCGGGGTCAGCGCCTTCCCGGCCGAGGTCACCGCCCAGATGGTGGCGAATTTCCGTCATGGCGGCGCGGCGATCAATGCGCTGGCCCAAGCCTGCGGGGCGGAGCTGGCCGTCGTCGCGCTCGATCTGGAAAGGCCGACGGACGACATCTGCGTCGCGGCGGCCATGAGCGAGGCGGATTGCCTGAGCGCGATCAATGCGGGGGCGGTGGCGGTGGAACCGGGACTGGACCTGCTGCTGCTGGGCGAGATGGGCATTGCCAACAGCACGCCGGCGGCGGCGCTCTGCGCGCAGGCCTTTGGGGCTGCTGCGGCCCATTGGGTGGGACGCGGGACAGGCGTGGATGGCGACGGGCTGGCGCGCAAGGCCGAAGCTGTGGCGCGGGCGCTCGCCTTGCACGGGGCGCGTTGCGCCGATGCCTTCGAAACGTTGCGCCGGCTGGGCGGGCGAGAGATCGCGGCGCTGGCCGGCGCGGTGCTGGCGGCGCGGATGCTGCGCGTGCCGGTGATGCTGGACGGGTTCATCGGCTGCGCGGCGGTCGCGCCGCTGGCGAAGGACAATCCGGCGATCGTCGGGCACTGCATGGCCGCCCATATGTCGGCGGAAGCGGGGCATGAACGCCTGCTGGCCGCTCTGGCGCTGGAGCCGTTGCTGCGGCTCGACATGCGGCTGGGCGAAGGAAGCGGCGCGGCGGTCGCGGCGCAGATCGTGCGTTCCGCTCTGGCAGCGCATGGCGGCATGGCGACCTTTGCCGAAGCGGCGGTGGCAGGTGCGCTATGAACGCCTTTCCCCTCCACCTGATGCGCCATGGCGCACCGCAGCTTGCCGGACGGTTGCTCGGCCATCTGGACGCCCCGCCTGAAGCGGAGGGGATCGCCCTCTGCATCGAGCGGGCGCGGCATCTGGATTTCGCGCGGGTGGTGACATCCGACCTCGCCAGGGCGCGGGCGCCGGGCGCGGCGATCGCGGCGGAGCGGGGCATTGAACTTGACGTCGACCGGCGCTGGCGGGAACTGAATTTCGGGGATTGGGAGGGTGCGGACCCCGCGCTCCTGCCTGCGGAGGATCTGGCGCGCTTCTGGGACGATCCGGACGGATTTCCGCCGCCTGGGGGCGAAAGCTGGACCGACCTACGCGCCCGGATCGGGGACGGGCTGGACGTGCTTGGCGAGCCGGCATTGGTGGTCTGCCATGCCGGGGCGATACGGGCGGCGTTGGCTGTGCTGTGCGGTTTCGACGTGCGGCAGGGCTGGGCGGTTGACCTGCCCTATGGCGCGGTGCTGAGCCTGCGGGTCTGGCCGGAAGGGCGGTCGGGACAGATTACGGGCCTGACCGCATGAAGCGGCTGGTGCTGGCCCTGCAATTGATGACGCGCCTGCCGTTGCCCGCGCAGGATGTCGATGAGGGGGATTTCGCCGCCGCCATCCGCTGGCTGCCCGCAACGGGCATTGCCGTCGGGCTGGTGGTCGCGGGCGGTGCCGGGCTGGGCATGCGCATAGACCCTTGGGCGGGGGCGCTGTTCGGCCTGGTCGCCTGGGTGGCCGTGACCGGTGCGCTGCACCTGGATGGATTGGGCGACATAGCGGATGCGGCGGGGGCGGCGCATGGCGATCGGAGCCGCCTGTCCGCCGTTCTGGCCGATCCGCATATCGGCAGCTTCGGCGTTGTCGCCATCGGCCTGCAACTGGCGGCCAAGCTGGTGCTGTTGCGGCTCTGGCTGGAAAGCTTTCCGCCATGGATGCTGGCGGCCGTGGCGATGGTGGCGCGCATCGGGCCGCTATTCTGGACGCGCTGGCTGCCGCCGCTCCACGAAGGACTGGCCAGCCGTTTCCGGGCCGGCTGGCGGGCCGAGCCGTTTATCTTCTGGTCGATATTGGGGCTGGCGCTGGGTTATCGGGAGCCTGCCCTTTTGGCGGCGATCCCGTTGATCCCGCTTTGGGGTCTTTGGCTGCGGTCGCGGATCGGCGGCATCTCCGGGGATGGGCATGGCGCCGGCATCGAATTGCTGGAGAGCGCCCTGCTGCTGGCGATGGCGGTGGCGCGATGAGCGGCTTCACCTGGCATGGCGGCCGCCTGGCCGAAGCGCGGGGCGCTTATGGCGGGCAGGACTGGATCGATCTCTCGACCGGGATCAACCCCCTGGCTTGGCCGGGGTCCGATCATCTGTCCATCGACTGGCGGCATTTGCCCGATCCGCACGATCTGGCGGCGATGGAGGCGGCGGCGGCGGCCTGTTTCGGGGTCGATCCCGATCATCTTTGCACCGTACCCGGCAGCGAGGCGGGATTGCGGCTGGTGGGGCGGATGCTGGACATGCCCGCACGATGGCTCGTGCCCAGCTACCGCACCCATGCGGAGATTTTCGCGCATGGCGCCCCGATGTCCGCCGATGAAGAACCGCCTCGCGAAGCGATCGCCCTGCTGCTCGCCAACCCCAACAATCCCGACGGGCGCATCCTGCCGCCTGCCCGCCTGCTGCAATGGCTGGCCCGGCTGGAGGAGCGCGGAGGATGGCTGATCGTCGACGAAGCCTATGCCGACGCCGTGCCTTCATGCAGTCTGGCGGGCGAAGTGGGGGATGGGCGGCGGCTGATCCTGTTGCGGTCCTTCGGTAAATTCTTCGGGCTGGCCGGTGTCAGGCTGGGTTTCCTGCTCGGACCGCGAGAGATCGTCGTACAGCTGCGGCGGATGCTGGGGGAATGGCCGGTTTCGGCGGCGGCGGTGGCGTTCGGCGGCGCGGCCTATCGCGACCGGAACTGGATCGACGGGACAGTGACGGCGCTGGGCGAGCACGCGGCGCAACTGGATGGTTTGCTGGCGCGGCACGGATTGGGGGCGCGGGGCGAATGCCCGTTATTCCGTCTGGTGGAGTTGGAAGATGGGTGGGCCCTGTTCGACAGGCTGGCGCGGCGTTCGATCCTGACGCGCCCCTTCGAGGAGGACCGGCGCTGGCTGCGGATCGGCCTGCCTGCCGATACGAGGGCTCTCGCCCGTCTTGACCGGGCATTGGCCGATGGGTGAGCCGGTGGCCCTGGCGGCGCTGATGCTGGATGCGGCGCTTGGCTGGCCGGGCTGGCTGCATGCGCGGATCGGCCATCCGGTGGGCGGTTTCGCCCGGATCATCGGCGTGGCGGAGCGGCGATGGAACCGGGAGGCGTGGAGCGGCCCGCTGCGCCGCTGGACGGGACTCGCCCTGTTGTTGCTGTTGCTGGCCGTGGGCGGGGGCGCCGGTCTGGCTTTGGAATGGGCGATCCGCCGCTGGGGCGGGGCCATGGCCTGGCCATGGCTGGCGCTCGCCGCATGGCCGGCGCTGGCGCAGAACAGCCTCTATGTCCATGTGGCGCCGGTGGTTCGCGCTCTGGCGCGCGGGGATCTGGATGCCGCGCGGCAGGCGGTGGCCCGGATCGTGGGCCGCGACACGGCCGCACTGGATGAGGCGGGCGTTGCACGGGCCGGCATAGAAAGTCTGGCCGAAAGCTTCTGCGATGGCGTCGTGGCGCCGCTGTTCTGGCTGCTGCTGCTCGGTCTGCCGGGAATATGGGCCTATAAGGCCGTCAACACAGCCGACAGCATGATCGGGCACAAGGAAGCGCCCTATACCGACTTCGGCTGGGCGGCGGCCCGCTTCGACGATCTGTTGAACTGGGTGCCGGCGCGGCTCTCCGGCTTGATCCTGTGCGTTGCGGGCGGCGGCGGATGGGCCGTGTTGCGGCGGGATCGCCGGAAGCATGCCTCGCCCAATGCGGGATGGCCGGAGGCGGCGATGGCCGGCGCGCTCGGCATCCGGCTGGCGGGACCGATCCACTATGACGGCGTGCTGCACGACAAGCCATGGATCGGCGCGGGTGGGGAAGCGGACGTCCGCGCGATGCGGGCCGCGCTCCGGATCTATTTGCGCGCCTGCCTGCTGCTGTGGGTCCTGGCCGCCATTTGGGAGAATGTCGGATGACGAGAATGCTGGTGCTGGGCGGATGCCGGTCCGGCAAGAGCCGCTATGCGCAGCAACGCTGCGAGGCTGTCGGGAACGGGAACCTGGCCTATATCGCGACCGCGCAGGCCTTCGACGCGGAGATGGAGGAGCGGATAGCGCGCCACAAGGGTGAGCGTGGAAGCCGCTGGCTGACCATCGACGCGCCCATGGACCTGCCCGCCGCCCTGTCCCAAGCAGCGCGCCGGGCAGATGCCGTCCTGGTCGATTGCCTGACGCTGTGGCTGACCAATCTGATGCTTGCCGAAGAGGATTTGGCCAGCGCCCGGGCGGCGCTGGCGGAGGCGATGATGGCCTGTCCGGTTCCTGTCGTGCTGGTGAGCAATGAAGTGGGCCTCGGCATCGTGCCGGACAATGCCCTGGCCCGGCGGTTCCGGGACGAGGCGGGCTGGCTGAACCAGCAGATGGCGGCCCTGTGCGAGGACGTCATATTGATGGCCGCCGGCTTGCCGCTGCGGTTGAAGGGCTAAGGTCAGGCTGGATGTGGCCGGCCGCCTGACCTTTGGGGGCCAGTTCAGGCGGCGCAGATTCGGCCAGCCATGGCGATCATCCTTCCCGGAAATCGGCCCCGATGACCCGGTAGAGAAGGATGCGGTTCCTGATCAGCGCCAGGTTCGTCGCGATCGCGCTTTGCTGCGCATTGTAGAGGCTTCGCTGGCTGGTCAGGCTGTTGAGGAATGGGTCGATGCCCGCGCGATAGCGTTCCTCGGCCAGCCTGTAGCTGCGCTGGCTGGCGAGGACCAGACGCTGCTGGGCGGCCTGCTGCTCGTCAATCGTGCCTTCGCGCGCCAGTGCGTCGGATACTTCCTGAAAGGCGGTCTGGATCGCCTTTTCATATTGGGCCAAGCTGAGGTCGCGCTGCGCCTTGCTATATTCGAGATTGCCGCGAGCCGCGCCCCCGAAGATCGGCATGCCGACGGACGGCGCCGCCGACCAGGCGAAGCCGTCGCCCGTGAAAAGCGACGACAGCGCCGAACTGGCGACGCCGATGGCCGCGGTCAGGCTGATCCTCGGGAACATCGCAGCGCGCGCCGCGCCGATGTCGGCATTGGCGGCCTTCAGCTGATGTTCGGCCTGCAGCACGTCCGGCCGCTGGAGCAGCACGTCGGAGGAAAGGCCCGCCGGCACCTTCGCAATGCTGCTGGTCAGTTGCTGCAACGACCGGGGCAACAGCGCATCCTCGACCGGCGCGCCGGCCAGCAGGTCCAGCGCGTTCCGGTCCTGCGCCACCTGGGTGACGTTCGCGGCAATGTCGCTGCGCGCCTGTTCGACCGTGGTTTCGGCCTGATGGACGTCCAGCTTGCCGATCAGCCCCGCGCCGTTCAGCGACCGGGTGAGGGCAAGCGTCCGTTCGGCGCTCGCCAATGTCTGCCGGGAAAGGTCCAGATATTCCTGATCGGCGGCCAAGGTCGCATAGGCCGTGGCCGTTTCCGCGATCAGGGCGATGCGGGTCGCCCGCGCCCCTTCCTCGGTCGCCAGATAGGATTCCAGCGCCGATCGGGTCAGGTTCTTCACCCGGCCGAACAGGTCGATCTCGAACGCGCTGAAACCGATGTCGGCGCTGTAACTGTCCTGGCGCGCGTCGTTCCGCCGGGAAAAGCTGGCTGCCGCCTCGCCGGTGACGGCGGGCAGCCGTTCGGCGCGCTGCACCCGGTAGAGCGCCCGGGCCGCCTCCACATTGGCGAGCGCGGCGCGCAGGTCGCGATTATTGTCCAGCGCACGCCCGATCACCGTCCTGAGGCTGGGATCGCCGACCAGTGCGGTCCAGGGCAGGCCGGGCCTTTCCGTCGCGGCCGCGGGCGCATAGGCTGGGCCGCCGGGGAAGCCGGCGGGCACCGGGGGCGTAGGCCGCACATAGGTCGGCGCCATGTTGCAGGCCGACAGGGCCGCCCCCCAGGTCAGGATGAGGAAGGCGCGCCTCATGCCGGAACCTCCGTGGCGTTGGCGGCGGGGGAGGGCGGATTCTTGCGGTTGAAGATGCGCATGATCGTCAGGAAGAAGAGGGGGACGTAGAAGATGGCGAGCACGGTCGCGGTCAGCATGCCCCCGATCACCGCCGTGCCGATGGCGACGCGGCTCTGCGCGCCCGCGCCGCTCGCGATGGCGAGCGGAATGACGCCCGCGATGAAGGCCAGCGACGTCATCAGGATCGGGCGGAAGCGCAGGCGCGCGGCCTCCAGCGCGGCGGACATGGCGTCCTTGCCCTGCAGATAGGCGAGTTCCGCGAATTCAACGATCAGGATCGCGTTCTTGGCGGCGAGGCCCATGGTGGTGAGCAGGCCGACCTGGAAATAGATGTTGTTCTCCAGCCCGCGCAGCGTCACCGCCAGCACCGCGCCGATCAGGCCGAGCGGGATCACCAGCAGCACGGCGAGCGGGATCGACCAGCTTTCGTAGAGCGCGGCGAGGCAGAGGAACACGACCAGCACCGACAGGCCGTAGAGCAGCGGCGCCTGCCCGCCGGAAAGCTGCTCCTGATAGGATAGGCCACTCCAGGCATAGCCGGTGCCGGGGGGAAGCTGTTTTTGCAGCTTCACCATCTCGTCCATCGCCTCGCCCGAACTGGAACCGGGCGCGGCCTGCCCCTGGATTTCATAGGAAGACTGGCCGTTATAGCGCGAAACGGTGGTCGGCCCCATCGTCCAGTGGGTGGTGGCGAAGGCGGAGAAGGGCACCATTTCCCCCGTCGTGGCGGAGCGCACCTGCCAATTGTCGAGATCGGTCGGCAGGGCGCGGAAGGGCGCGTCGGCCTGCATATAGACGCGCTTCACCCTGCCGCGGTCGACGAAATCGTTGATATAGGTGCTGCCCCAGGCGGCGCTCAGCACATTGTCGACGCTGCTCTGGGTGAGGCCGAGTACCGCGAGTTTCTCGGAGTCGATGTCGACCTTGAGCTGCGGCGTGTCCTCCAGCGTGGCGGCGCGCACGCCCGCCAGTTTCGGGCTGCCGGTCGCCGCCTTCATGAGCTGGTTGCGCAGTTCGAGGAAGCGTTCGCGGCTGAGGCCGCCGGTGTTCAGCAGTTCGAAGGTAAAGCCGTTGGACTGGCCCAGCCCGCGAATGGAGGGCGGAGTCATCGCCAGCGCCTTGGCATCGCGGATCGCGGCGAGTTGCTTCGTGGCGCGGTTCGCGATCATGGTAGCGCTGTTGGCGGCTCCCTTGCGCTTGTCCCACGGCACGAGGCTGACGAAGCCCTGGGCGGTATTCTCACCCTGCCCGGCGAAGCTGAAGCCCTGGGTCACGAAGATGAAGTCGACATTGTCCTTCTCGTCATTGACGAAATAATTCTGGATCTGGTCGATCGCGGCGCTGGTGCGGGAGGATTTGGCGCCGGCGGGCAATGTGACCTGAACCATCACCTGGCCCTGGTCCTCCACCGGCAGGAAGCTGGTGGGCAGGCGGACGAACAGCAGCCAGAGCAGGCCGAGCATCACCGCATAGCCGATCCAGAAGACGGTCCGCCGGCCGATGAAGCCATTCAGCCGCGCCATATAGCCATGGGTGACGCGGCCGAACCAGCGATTGAACTTGCCGGTCCATCCCCGGTCGCGTTTCTCATGCGAAACCGGCTTCAGGATCGTCGCGCAGAGGGCGGGCGAAAGGATCAGCGCAACGACCACCGAAAGCAGCATGGAGGAGACGATGGTGATCGAGAATTGCCGGTAGATGACGCCCGTCGACCCGCCGAAAAAGGCCATGGGCAGCAGCACGGCGGACAGGACCAGCGCGATGCCGATCAGGGCGCTGCCGATCTCCTCCATCGACTTGATGGTGGCCTGCCGCGGGGAAAGTCCTTCCTCTTCCATGATGCGTTCGACATTCTCGACCACGACGATGGCGTCGTCGACCAGCAGGCCGATGGCCAGCACCATGCCGAACAGCGTCAGCGTGTTGATCGAATAGCCGAACAGCGCCAGCACGCCGAATGTGCCGAGCAGCACCACCGGAACGGCGATGGCGGGCACCAGTGTCGCGCGCCAGCTTTGCAGGAAGATGAACATCACCACCACCACCAGAGCGACCGCCTCGATCAGCGTCTGGACCACTTCCTCCACCGACAGCTTGATGAAGGGCGTGGTGTCGCGTGGATAGGTGACGGTGTAGCCATGCGGCAGGTTGGTCGACAGTTCCCGCACCTTCGCCTTGACCAGTTCGGCGGTCTTGAGCGCGTCGGCGCCCGGCGCGAGCTGCAACGCCATGCCGGAGGCGGGATGACCGCTGAGGCGCGCGGAGGAGGTGTAGCTTTCATTGCCCAGTTCGACCCGCGCCACGTCCGACAGGTGGACGACCGATCCGTCGCTCTGCGTCTTGACGATGATGTTGCGGAACTGCTCGGGCGTCTGCAGGCGCGCGCGAGCGGTGACGGTGGCATTGAGCTGCTGCCCCTCCGGCGCGGGGTCGGCGCCGATTTGGCCCGCCGACACCTCGACATTCTGGGCCGCGATGGCGCTTTGCACGTCCGACGGCATCAGCTTGACGGTGGCCAGCCGGTAGGGGTCCAGCCAGATGCGCATCGCATATTGCGATCCGAAGATCTGGGATGAACCGACGCCGTCGACGCGGGCGATGGCGTCCTGGAAATTATTGACCAGATAGTCCGCGATGTCGGCCTGCGACGCCGTGTCGGTCCTGTCGTAAAGGCCGACGACCATCAGGAAATCGGTCTGGGACTTGGTGACGGTCAGGCCCTGCTGCTGCACGGCATTGGGCAGCCGGCTCAGCGCCTGCTGCACCTTGTTCTGCACCTGCACCTGCGCGGTGTCGGGATCGGTGCCCTTCTTGAAGGTAACGGTGATCCGCGCCTGTCCATTGGCCGTGGACGAGGAGGAGAAGTACATGAGACCGTCGATGCCGGTGAGCTGTTGCTCGATGACCTGGGTGACGCTGGTCTCCACGGTTTCGGCCGCCGCGCCGGGATAGTTGGCGCTGATGTTGACCGACGGTGGGGCGATGTCCGGATATTGGGCGATCGGCAGAGTCAGCATCGCGCCCAGGCCTGCCATCATGATGCCGATGGCGATGACCCAGGCGAAGATCGGCCGTTCGATGAAAAAGCGGCTGAGCAAGGTCCCGGCCCCTTATTTCGCGGCCTGGTCGACCGGAACGGCCTTGACCGTGTCGCCGGGCTGCACCTTGTCCGTGCCCTCGACGATCAGCCTGTCGCCCCTCCGCAATCCGTCGGTGATCAGCCATTTGTCGCCCACGGCCTGCGCGGCGGTGACGGTGCGCCGTTCGACCTTGTTCCCCTTGTCCACCACCAGCGCGGTGGCGTTGCCCTTGGGATCGCGGCTGATGCCCTGCTGCGGCACCAGTATCGCATTCGGCACGACCGACTGCGGCGCGACCACGCGCACGAACATGCCGGGCAGCAGCAGGCCGTCCGGATTGGGGAAGCGGGCGCGCAGCGTGACGGTGCCGCTGTCGGGATCGACGATGGGCTCGGCAAATTCGATGCGGCCTTCCAGCGGATAATCGGTGCCGTCGTCCAGTTTCAGCCGGATCGTGGCGCTGGCGGGCAGCGCCTTGCCCGCCGCCAGCGCGCGGCGCAACTGGAGCAGCTTTGCGCTCGATTGCGTCACATCGACGAAGATCGGGTCGAGCTGCTGGATGATGGCGAGCGGCGTCGCCTGGCTGGCCGTCACCAGCGCGCCGGGCGTCACGGCGGACCGGCCTATGCGCCCGCTGATCGGCGCCCGGACCTGCGTGAAGTTGAGGTTGATGCCCGCCGTCTGGAGCGTGGCGCGGGCCTGTTGCACGGCGGCGGCGGCCTGACGGGCCGTGGCGATGACGTCGTCGCGATCCTGCGCGCTCACCGCCTCGCTCTGGCCTAGCGTACGGTAGCGACTGGCCCTTGCCTGCGCGGCGGCGGCGGTCGCCTGCGCGCTGGCCAAGGTGGCCTGCGCCTCGTCGCGGGAGGCGCGGTAGAGCGAGGGGTCGATCTGGTAGAGGGGCTGGCCCGCCCTGACCGTCGAACCCTCCGCGAACAGCCGCTTCTGGACGACGCCGGCGACCTGCGGCCGGACCTCCGACATCATGGTGGAGGCGGTGCGGCCGGGCAGTTCGGTGGATACGGTCACATCCTGCGCCGCCAGAGTCACCACCCCGACCTCCACCGGTCCCTTTTTCGGCGCCTCCTTGTGACCGCAGGCGGCGACAAGGACGCAAAGCGCCATGGGGGCGGTCCGAAGGGCGGGGAGGCGGCTGGGCATGGTCGTCGGGCGGGTCCAGAATGAAGATGGGGACTTCGCCC
>NZ_JAINEZ010000056.1:0-36461 GCF_019873065.1 Sphingobium sp. PNB | reverse complement strand
GGCCGGCGGGGCGAGCGAGAGCGGGCGGGTGGGGGCGCGGGCGCCCTCCGGCCCCAGCAGGGCGGCCACGGGGACGACGTTCTGGCCCGGCAGCGCGACCAGTTCGGAAGAGGCGACGCCCAATGCCTTTGCGATGCGGTTCAGCCAGTTGACCGATACGGTTCGGGTGCCCGTTTCCAGGCGGCCGATCGTCTGGGCCGTGGTGGGCGGGACGCATAAGGCGCCGACCTGTTCCAATGTGAGCCCCTTGGCCTTGCGTACCTCCCGGATGCGGGTGATCATATCTTGTCCTGTTTCACCTATTTGGTTTTAACGCTTTCCTACAAACAGGCCGGCATGGCAAGTCCCCCTGCATCGGATTGCTGCAAGGAGAAGCGCCATGGCCACGCAATATGTCGAACAGATCATAGAGGACCCCTTCGGCCGGGCGCAGAAGGTCGCGGTCAACCTGCACGAATCGCCCCTCGCCTGGCTGCATGCGCGGGGGCATTTGAGCGAGCGGCATTATCTTGCCGGCGACAGGCTGCGCGCCGATTGGGAGAAGGCGGGTCTGGGCCCGCGGATCACGATGCGCTGGGATGCGGCGCCGGGGCGGCAGCGGGCTGGCGGCGCGGCGGGAGCGGAGCCGGGCCTGGCGCAACTGTCCGCGCGGGAGCGGTTCGATGGCGCCATCCGCGCCGCGGGGCCGGGTTTGGCCGATGTGCTGTGGCGGGTGGCCTGCGCGGGCGAGGGGTTGAGCGCGGCAGAAAAGGCGCTGGGCTGGCCGACCCGGGCGGGCAAGCTGGTGCTGACGCTGGCGCTGGACCGCGTCGCCGCCTGGTATCGGGTGGGAGAGGCGGGGTGACGGCCGGGACCGCCGCGCGCTTTCCCGCCGCCGGTCCGATCCTCTCTTCGATCCCGGCCATTCACAACCAATTCAAGCAGCCGGCGTTATGCATGGCATGGATGCAGGATGAAGGAGAAAGGCAATGGCCTGGACCGGACGGAGGTTCCTCGCGGCGATCGGCCTTGCCGGTGCGCTGGCCTTGGGCGGCTGTGCTTATGACGATGGCTATTATGGCGGCGTGAGCGTGGGCAGCGGCTATTATGGCGGCGGCTATTATGATGACTATTGGGGTCCGGGCTATTATCGCCCGGGCTATTATGGCGGCTGGTATGACGGCTATTACTATCCGGGCAGCGGCTATTATGTGTACAACCGCAGCGGCCATCGCCAGCGTTGGAACGACGGCCAGCGCCGCTATTGGGAAGGACGCCGGGAGGCCCGCCGCGATGACGGCCGGCGCGGCAACTGGAACAATGGCGCACCGCGTCAGGGCTGGCGGGAGCGTTCCGGCGGCGATGGCAATCGGTGGAATGGAAATTGGCGGTGGAATGGAAATGGGCGGTGGAATGGAAATTGGCGGAACGCCCGACAGGGCAATCCCGCTGCGGGCGCGCAGGCGCCCGGGCCAGGAAGGGGACAAGGGGATATGACGACGCCACGGACCGAACGCAATTGGGGGACGCCGCGCACGCGGTCCGACGGCGGCGCGCGTTCCGGTGGCGGCGGCCGCTCCGGCCGTGAGGGCTGGCGGGGTCGGCGCGACTGATGCGGCCTGGGTCCGGCGCGGTTATCGCCCTGCTCCTGCTCGCGGCCTGCGATGGCCGGGAGGAGAGCGCGATCGACAATCTGGCCAATGGCGCCAATGCGGCGCAGGTCGAAAATAATGTCCGGGCGGAGGCGCAGGCGGTTCTGGAGCCGCTGAATCCTCCCGCGCCGGGCATGCCCGGCGGCCTGCCGGTCGACCCGCGGCCCGTGGTGGAGGAAGACTCCATCGATCCCAAGGGCGCGCAGGGCGCCGCCCAGGTGGTGCAGGGCTATTATGGCCTGCTGGAGGAAAAGCGCTATAATGACGCGCAGGACCTGTGGAACGACAACAGCGCCATGGGGGCGGAAGACGATGCGCGCTTCGCCGCCCGTTTCCGCGGGTTCAGCGAAATCCATGCCCAGGTGGGCGCGCCCGGCGCGATCGAGGGGGCGGCGGGATCGCTGTTCGTGACGGTGCCGGTGCAGGTCTATGGCCGTCTGGCCGCCAACGGCAAGCCCTGGTATCGGCTGCGGCAGGTGACGCTGCGGCGGGCCAATGACGTGCCCGGCTCCAGCGAGGCGGACCGCCGCTGGCATATAGAGAGCATCGGCCCCTATGAACCGCCTGCCGGCGAAGCGACGGAGACGGCGGGCAACGCCATCTCCGCCACGGACAATCCGATCAGGAAATAGTCGCCTTCAGGATCTTGCCGGGGGTCTTGGGCGGCTCGCCCTTGGGCAGGGCGTCGACATGCTCCATGCCGGAAGTGACTTCGCCCCAGACGGTGTACTGGCCGTCGAGGAAGGTGGCGTCGTCGAAGCAGATGAAGAACTGGCTGTTGGCGCTGTTCGGGTTCATCGCGCGGGCCATGGAGCAGACGCCCCGGACATGCGGTTCGCGGCTGAATTCGGCCTTGAGGTCGGGCAGCTTCGACCCGCCCATGCCGGTGCCGGTCGGATCGCCGCCCTGCGCCATGAAGCCGGGGATGACGCGGTGGAAGACCACGCCGTCGTAGAAGCCGTCCCGGGCGAGCTGCGTGATGCGCTCCACATGGCCGGGGGCGAGGTCAGGACGCAGCTTGATGACGACGTCGCCGCCGCTGTCGAGGGTGAGGGTCAGGGTGTCGTCGGCCATGAAAAATCCTCTCTTCGGGGAAAATTGGGGAGATGGACCATATAGAGCGTTAAGACGGGGATGGAAGCCATTGCAATTGTGACGGGCATGGGCAAAAGCAGCGAAATGTTACAGGAACCGGACAGTAGGGGACGCGATGAGCGAGCGAGCCGATACGGCCGAACCCCGGCCGGACGAATTTGAGGATGTTGCCGCAGAGCAGGTCGAATCCCGCCATGATGAGGATGACCGGCTGAAGGGCGAATTCGTCGACGCCGTTCTGGATGCGGTGGAGGCGGATGACAGGGAACGGGCGCGCGAACTGGTGTCGCCGCTGCACCCGGCCGACATTGCCGACCTTCTGGAACTCACCCCGTCCGAACGGCGCGGGGAGGTGGCGGCCGCGCTGGGCGACCTGGTCGGCGCGGAGGTTCTGTCCGAACTCAACGACTATGTGCGCGACGACCTGCTCGACGCGCTGCTGCCGGAACAGGTGGCGGAGTTTGCCGCCGAACTCGACACCGACGACGCCGTCGCCATCATCGAGGATATGGAGGAGGCCGACCAGCAGGCCGTCCTCGACGCGATGGAGCCGGAGGACCGCGCCGCCATCGAAAGCGCGCTTTCCTATCCCGAGGAGTCCGCCGGCCGCCTGATGCAGCGCGACCTGGTCGCGGTGCCGGAGCATATGACGGTCGGGCAGGTGATCGACTATCTGCGCGACAATCGCGACCTGACGACCGATTTCTGGGAAATCTTCGTCGTGGACGAAGCGCACAAGCCGATCGGCACCTGCCAATTGAGCTGGGTGCTGACCTGCCCGCGCAGCGTCGCCATGGCGGACCTGATGAAGCGCGAACAGACCCTGATCCCGGTCGACATGGACCAGGAGGAGGTCGCGCTGCGCTTCCAGAAATATGCGCTGATCTCCGCCGCGGTGGTGGACGGCAGCGGCCGGTTGGTCGGCATGATCACGGTCGACGACATCGTCCACATCATCTCCGAGGAGGCGGGCGAGGACATACTCCGCCTGTCGGGCGCGGGTGAGGGCGACATCAACCAGCCGATCCTGGAAACCGTGCGCACGCGCCTGCAATGGCTGGTGGTCAATCTGGGCACGGCGATCCTGGCGGCGTCGGTGGTCGGACTGTTCCAGTCGACCATCTCCAAATATGTGGTGCTCGCCGTGCTGATGCCGATCGTGTCGGGCATGGGCGGCAATGCGGGGACGCAGACCATGGCGGTGGCCGTGCGCGCGCTCGCCACCAACCAGCTCACCAGTTCCAACACCATCCGGCAGATCGTGCGCGAATTCCGCATCGCCAGCGCCAATGGCACCGCGCTCGGCATATTGATCGGCGTCGCGGTGGGCTTCATCTACGGCAATCACGATCTGGGGATCGTCATCGCGCTCGCCATGCTGATCAACAATCTGGTCGCCGGGCTGGCCGGCATATTGGTGCCGGTGACGCTCGACCGGATGAATATCGACCCGGCCGTTTCATCGGCGGTGTTCGTGACGACGATGACCGATGTGATGGGTTTCTTCTCCTTCCTTGGCCTTGCCACGGTCTGGGGTTTGTAATCGGCCAGCCAGCGCCCATCTTCGTGCCATGCCGCTTCACCTGACCAAGATCGCCTTCCGGAGCGAAAGTCCCGCGACGCTGCGCGCCTGGCTGGAAAGCCATGCGGAGGAGGCGCGGCTGACGACGCGCTATCTGCCCAAGCGGGTCGATGAACTGACGGGCGGTTCGCTCTTCTGGATTCATGGGCATCAGCTTGTCGGGCGCAGTCCTCTGCTGGGCTTTCAGGAGACCGGGCAGGGCCGTTACTGGATCAGGCTGGAGCCCCGGCTGATCCCGGTGCGCGCATTGCCCAAGCGGGCGCATCAGGGCTGGCGCTATCTGGAAGGCAAGGACGCGCCGCCCGATCTGGGCGAGGGCGAGGCGAACGATCTGGACGCCATGCCGACGCGGTTGCTGGGGGAGTTGTCGAAGCTGGGCTTGCTCTAACGTCTTGCATCATCCTGTTCCTGCTTTCGCAGGAACAGGATGGGTCCGCGCAAGACCGGTTCCCACTTTTGCGCACGATGCTCTAGACCAGCGCCTTCACCCGTTCTCCAATCTCCCGCAACTCCTCTACGAAGCGCTTTCTCTCTTCGGCTTTGCGCGTCTCTTCGGGCACCCGCAGCAAATAGCTGGGATGCACCGTGATCCAGCCCTGCGCGCCGCCCTCCAGCGCCAGTGGCGCGCCACGGACCCGGCTGATCGTCACCGCCTTCCCCAGCAGCGCGCGCCCCGCCGTGGCGCCCAGCGCGACGATGATCCGGGGGCGGACCAGCTCCAGCTCCTGCGTCAGCCACCAGCGGCAGGCCTGGATTTCCGGCGTTTCCGGCGTCTGGTGTATGCGCCGCTTGCCCCGCCGCTCATGCTTGAAATGCTTGACGGCGTTGGTGATGTAGGCGCGCTGGCGGTCGATCCCGGCCTCTTCCAGCGCGCGGTCGAACAATTGCCCGGCCGGCCCGACGAAGGGGCGCCCGGCCAGATCCTCCTGATCGCCCGGCTGTTCCCCGATGAACATCAGCGGCGCATCGACCGGCCCCTCCCCGAACACCGTCTGCGTCGTGTCGCGGTAGAGCGGGCAGCGGGTGCAGCCCATCGCCTCCTCGCGCAGCGCGCTCCAGGCCGTGGCGGCGTTCCCGTGCCGGGCGGCGGGTTTGGGTGGGGTCGCGATCATGGCCGCCTCCCTTGTCTGGGCGCCTGCCACCAGTTCGGGAATGAGCGCGGCCTCTGGCAGGTTGCGCCAATATTTCCGGGGCATTTCGGACAGCATCGCGCCGACCTTGAGCCGCGCCGGATTGAAGATCGCCGCATAATAGCCCTTCCAGATGTCCTCGACGGGATCGTCGGCCGGCGCATCCCTGCGCGTGGCGCCCGGTCCCTCGGTCAACGCATCGCCGTCCCAATGGATGCTGAGTTCGGGCGTCAGGATCGACCAGCGCATCGAGGCGAAGCGCCGCACGAAGAATCCGGCATTGGCGCGGACGATGTGATGGTCCGGTTCGAACCAGGCGACGAAGCGCGGCCCCTGCGCATCGGCCAGTTCGCGGAAACGGACGAAGGCGCGCATCTTGTGCATGTCGCGCCGCACGGCCTTGGCCAGCGATTCCACGCGCCGGACCAGTGGATCGGCGCGATCTTCCAGGCTGGCGGGGCGGTCGCGCAACCGGGCGAGCAAGGCGTATAGCAGGGCGAAACGTTCCGGGTCGCGGTGCAGGATCGCCGTTTCCGCCAGCTCGACAAAGGCGCGCGGGACGGAGAAGGCGGCTTCGCTTGCGACCGGAAGCGGTTCGTCGGCGGCGAAGAGGTCGCCAGCGCCCTCGCCGTCCTGCCAGACGATGTCGGCGGGCGCGATGCCCGCCAGCGTCAAGGCGCGGGCCGCGTCGCGCCAGCCGTCGAAATCATCCGGGCCGTTCAGCCTTGCGCGATACATGGTTCGGCATGGCTGCCCTGGGCGTGGCGCGCCGGGCCAGTGTCTGGGCCGGTATCTGGGCCGGGTTCCCGGCTTCGCGGGAACATGGAAGGAGCGCCTTCAGTCATTCGTCTCCGCTTCGGCGCGTTGCAGTTCGGCCGGCTTGCGCCGGGCGAACAGCGCCGCCAGCTTCTGCTCCTCCTCCGCGGTCAGTTCCTTCGCCGCGTCGGGGAACATCTCCTCCTCTTCCTCGTCGATATGGTGGAGGTAGCGCTTCTTGAGCTGGGCGAAGACGCGGTTCCATTCATCGCCGTTGAAGGGGAGGTCTTCCAGTTCCTCCAGATAATCGTCGATCTCCTTATGCTCCGACACGCTGTGCTGGGCATCTTCGCGCAGGTCGGGCCGCGCCAGCATGGTGGCGTAGAGCGTTTCCTCCTCCGCCGCGGCATGAGCGGTCACCTCCACCCGGAACTGTTCGAACAGCTTTTCCAGCCGATCCGGCTCGTCCTTCGCATCGGCCATCTTGTCGAACAGCTGCCGATGGGCGTCATGGTCCTGCTTCAACCGGTCGAAAATGCTGCTGTCGGCCATGGGGCATGCTCCTTCTCTTGCAGAAGGAACAACGATGGACCGCGGCTTTGGGTTCAGCCGAACAGTGCGCGAAAGATGATCGCGACGGGAATCCAGAGCAGTCCGCCGACGATGCTGGCGGACCAGAGCTGCACCAGATCGCGGCGGAAGCGAAGATCGAGGCTGTGCGCGGGCAGGCCGCTGCGGTCGAGCAACTCCCAGCGGCGTTCCAGTCCCCGCGCCGCGACGGCAAAGCCGCCGATCGCCACGATGATGCCGAGATGCAGCAGCAGCGATCCGCCCATCCTGGCGACGATGAAGATCTGAAGCAGGCAGAAGATGACGAGAGCGGCGGCCAGATGGGTGCTCATCCGCTGGGCATGGCCCGTGCGGCGGGTTGCGCCATCGTTCCACTTCGTCGCCAAAAACCGGGCCCTTTCCTTGCGTCGGACAAGGAAAACATGAACCGCCCGTCCGATCAACGGCAAAATGCGCGCGACTCACGGAAAAAGCTCATATTGCGACGCGGGCGGCGGCGCCATGGGCAGGGTCAGCCGGTCGGCCAGATGCACCGGCCGCCAGTCGGCCGCGACCAGGAAGGGGCGCAGCTTGGCGATGCTCTGCGTCAGCCGCGCGACATCGTCCAGCCGCAGCCGCCGGTGGCGGCGGCTGGCGACGATCCGGTCCACGGCCTTCACGCCCAGCCCCGGCACCCGCAGCAACGCTTCGCGCGGGGCGCGGTTGACGTCGACCGGAAAGGAATCCCGATGCCGCAGCGCCCAGGCGAGCTTGGGATCGATGTCGAGTGGCAGGCAGCCGGTGACGGGATCGGTGGCGCTTTCCAGTTCCTGCGCCGAATAGCCGTAGAAGCGCATCATCCAGTCGGATTGGTAGAGCCGATGCTCGCGCATCAGCGGCGGACGCTTCAAAGGCAGCACGCTGCTGGGCGAGGGGATGGGCGAGAAGGCGCTGTAATAGACGCGGCGCAGCCTGTGCCGGCTGTAGAGCGAACTCGCGCGCCGGATGATGGCGCGGTCGTCCGCCTGGTCCGCGCCGACGATCATCTGGGTGGACTGGCCGGCCGGGGCGAAGCGCGGCGCATGGGTGTAGCGGCGGCTGGCGTCCGACCCGTCCTCCATGGCGTCGCGCATCCCCGCCATGGCGCTTTCGATCCGGTCCTTGTCCTTCTCCGGCGCCAGACTGCGCAGGCCCTGCTCGGTGGGCAGTTCGACGTTGATCGACAGCCGGTCGGCATAAAGGCCCGCCTGACGCGCCAGTTCCGGATCGGCGTCGGGAATGGTCTTGAGGTGGATATAGCCGCGGAAATCATGCTCTTCCCGCAGGCTCCGGGCCACCGCCACCATCTGTTCCATCGTGTAATCGGATGAACGGATGATGCCGGAGGAAAGGAACAGCCCCTCAATATAGTTGCGGCGGTAGAAGCTGAGCGTCAGGTCGACCACTTCCCGCACGGTGAAGCGGGCGCGCCGCACGTCGCTGGACCGGCGGTTGATGCAATAATGGCAGTCGAAGATGCAGCTGTTGGTCAGCAGGATCTTGAGCAGCGAAATGCAGCGGCCATCGGGTGCATAGGCATGGCAGATGCCCATGCCCTCGGTCGAGCCGATGCCGCCCTTCCGCCCCGACGCGCTGTCGCGCTTCGCCGTGCCGGACGACGCGCAGGATGCGTCATATTTGGCGGCGTCGGCAAGGATTTCCAGCTTCTGTCGGGTGGAGAGGGTGGCCATGATTGTTCATCATATGTTCCCCGATCTCCCCTGTCCATAATCTCGATCAGTCAGGCTTGCGCGGGATCGGCGTCCAGAACCTGGCGGACCTTCGCCGCCAGCTGGTCAAGGGTGAAGGGCTTGGCAAGGAAGGAGACCCCGGGGTCGAGCATGCCGTTGTGGACGATGGCGTTGCGGGTGTAGCCCGTGGTGTAGAGGATCTTGAGGCCGGGGTGGCTTGCCCGCGCCCGGTCGGCCAGCACGCGCCCGTTGATGCCGGGCATGACGACGTCGGTGAACAGCATGTCGATGCGCGGCTGGATCGTCAGCATCTCCAGCGCCTGTTCGCCGTCGGAGGCCTGGACGATGGTGTAGCCCAGCTCGCGCAGCGAATCGACGGACATGTGCCGGACGCGTTCCTCGTCCTCCACCACCAGGATGATCTCTTCGCCCCGGGCGCGGGGCAGTTCGGCAGGCGGCGCCATCAGGGTGCCGGCGGCCGGTTCGGGCCCGTAATGGCGCGGCAGGTAGATCTTGATGACCGTGCCCTCGCCCGGTTCGGAATAGATTTTCACATGGCCGCGCGACTGCTTGATGAAGCCGAAGACCTGGCTGAGGCCGAGGCCGGTGCCCTTGCCCACGCCCTTGGTCGTGAAGAAGGGGTCGAAGGCGCGCTCCACCACCTCGGGCGGCATGCCGGTGCCGCTGTCGGTGACGGATACCATCACATATTGGCCGGCCGCGACATCGCCATGGACCGCGGCATAGGCGTCGTCGAGATGGGCATTGGCCGTCTCGATCGTCAGCCGGCCGCCCATGGGCATGGCGTCGCGCGAATTGACGCAGAGGTTGATGATGGCCGATTCGAGCTGGCTGGCGTCGATGCTGGCCCGCCACAGCCCGCCCGCCAGCACGGTTTCCACCCGGATGCTCTCCCCGATGGTGCGGCGCAGCAGTTCCGACATGCCGCCGACCAGCTTGTTGACGTCGGTCGGCTGCGGGTCGAGCGGCTGCTGGCGGGAAAAGGCGAGCAGCCGGGCGGTAAGCTGGGCGGCGCGCTGCGCCCCTTCGGTCGCATTGTCGATGCCCCTGACGACCCGGGTGTCGGCGTCCGGCGCCAGCCGCCGCCGGACGATGTCCAGCGAGCCGATGACGATGGCGAGCATATTGTTGAAGTCATGGGCGATGCCGCCGGTCAGTTGGCCGATCGATTCCATCTTCTGCATCTGGCGCAATTGCCCCTCGGCCGTTTCGCGGTCCCGCGCCTCGCTCATCAGGCGCCGGTTGATGTCGGCCAGCGCCTGCTGGCTTTCGGTTGCCTCGGCCACGCGGCGATAGGCGGTGCGCAGCGCCACCGCGCCCAACAGGGTGATCAGCACGGCGGACACCGCAAGCCCGGCCGAAACCATGGTGCTGAGGCGGTTGTCATTGGCCGTCCGGCCCTTCAGCAGCTGCGCTTCCCGCGCCCGCATCGTCGCGACCAGCGCGCGGATGCGGGCCATCGTCACCATGCCCGCATCGAAGTCGCCCGCCGGCACGACCTCGCCCCGCCGCCGCCTTTCTATGCCCGTGCGCATCAGGAACAGGCGGTCGTCGAGCAACTCCTCCAGCTCCTCCACCGATCGGGCCTGCGGGGGATTGTCGCGCACCTCCATGCGCAGGGCGGCCAGTTCCTGCCGCCACTGGCCGCGGAAGACCTCATAGGGGCCGAGGAAGGAATCCTTGCGCGTCAGCATGAAGCCGCGCTGCGCGCTTTCGGCCTCCTGCGCGTGGAGCAGCAGCGCGGAAAGCTGGTTCTCGACGCGCAATGTGTGCTGAACCCATATGTTGACCCGCTGCTGCACCGCATAGAGCCAATAGGTGCTGCCGAACGCCAGCCCGACGATCAGCAAGGCCAACAGCAGCAGGAAGATCGACCGTTCGGGGCGGATCGCGGGCATGGGGTGGAACATGCGAAAATATGGCGCGGGGAGCAAGCGGCGATAGGCTGTTGTAATCAGGTGAGGTCTGGCAGGCCTGCCTGGCTTGGCCACCCTTGGCGGGCCCGCCCTCCCGAAGGAAGAAGCCGTGGTCGAAACCGTCTAGTCCCGCCAGCTCGAATCGATCCGGTCGATCTTGCGCACCATCGCTTCGAAATCGGGCACGCCCGGGCCGAGCGGCAATTGCACGCCGCTGAGGTCGCGCTGGTGCACGGCGATGACCTCCGGCGGGATGTCGACCGGCGTTCCGGCGGCGCCGGTCGCGACCTGGATTTCGCAGGCGCGCTGGAGCATCCACTGGATCAGGAAGGCTTCCGGCAGAGATTGCGCCATGACCAGCGTGCCGTGGTTGCGCAGCATCATGATCCGCCGCTCGCCCAGATGGGCGATCAGCCGTTCCCCTTCCTCCGGCCGGATCGTGACGCCTTCGAAGTCATGATAGGCGATTCGGCCGATGAAGGCCGCGGCGTAGAAATTGGTCGGCGTCAGCCCCTCCCGCGTGGCGCTGACGGCCATGCCGGCGGTGGTATGGGTGTGGATGATGCAATGCGCGTCGGGCAGGTGGCGGTGGAAGACGCTGTGCTGGGTGAAGCCGGCGCGGTTCACCGGATAGGGGCTGCCGTCCAGCACATGGCCGTCCATGTCGATCTTGACGAGGTTCGACGCCGTCACCTCGCCATAGAGCAGGCCGAAGGGATTGATGAGGAAGGCGTTCTCCTCCTCCGGCACGCGCAGGGTGATGTGGTTGTAGATCAGTTCCGACCAGCCGAGATGGTCGAAAATGCGGTAACAGGCGGCGAGTTGCTGGCGCGCGGCCCATTCCGTGGCCGACATGTCGGGGCGCTGGCCCGTGGTCCTGGCGGCAGTTGCCATGGCGATCCTCCTCCTTGTTTATGGGGCGACTATCTGCCTGTCCCGCGCCCCTGTCGAGAAAAACGGCTTTTGGGTTGAATTTGCGCGACTCTGCTGGTAGGGCGCGCCCCACACGGCGCAGGGTGACCTGCGGCGACTCACCGCTATTTCATTCGGGCGGCCCGTCGGGAAGGGTTATGTTTCCTGGCGATCCGTCCGTTTTCGACTGGAGTTTGACTGGCTTATGCAAATCATCGTTCGCGACAACAATGTCGACCAGGCCCTGCGCGCGCTCAAGAAGAAGCTGCAGCGCGAGGGCGTGTATCGCGAGATGAAGCTGCGCCGTCACTATGAGAAGCCGTCCGAAAAGCGCGCGCGCGAAAAGGCTGCCGCCGTTCGCCGCGCCCGCAAGCTGGAGCGCAAGCGCGCCGAGCGCGACGGCGTCCGTTAAGGACCGCCTTTGTCGGGACGGTCGACCGATCGTCCCGTCCCTCTGCTGACAGAAAACATCACCCGCACCAATTTGCGAGGCTTAAGCCATGTCGACCACGGCCGTTCCCCTTCATCCTATCGCCAAGGGGTCGCTGACGCGGCTCTGGGTGGGTGTCGCCGTGGTGGCGCTGGCGGCCGGTGGTCTGGCCTGGGCCGGGCAGCAGGGCGTGAAGCCTTCGCCCGCCAGCTTCCTGGCGCATAATGGCGGCGAAGAGGGCGTGGTGACGACCGAATCGGGCCTGCAGTTCAAGGTGCTGGAGGAAGGCGCCGGTCCCAGCCCGACGCCCGCCGACGTGGCGCTGGTAGGCTATAAGGGCACGCTGCTCGACGGCACCGTGTTCGACGAGAATCCGCAGACCGCCATGCCGGTGGACGGCGTGGTTCCCGGCTTCTCCGAAGGCCTGCAGAAGATGAAGAAGGGCGGCAAGTATCGCCTGTGGATTCCGCCGCAGCTTGGCTATGGCGAGCAGGCGGCGGGGCCGATCCCGGCCAATTCCGTGCTGGTGTTCGACGTCCAGTTGCATGACTTCAAGTCCAAGGCGGACATCATGCGCATGCAGCAGATGATGCAGCAGCAGGGCGGAATGCCGCAGGGCGTGCCGGGCCAATAAGGTCGGCAACAGTCGAAAAGCGAAAAAGGGGCCGGGATTTTCCCGGCCCTTTTTCGTGGCGGATTTGCCTTGTCCATCTGCAATCCGCTGCTGCGGAGGCGGGAGCCCGGTTCAGGCCGTGCCATGATCCGCTAATGGCGGGACTGGATTCCTGCCTTCGCAGGGGTAAGGCGCGGGGACCATCTATCCTGCGACCGGAACCGCCGCGCTCCTGTCATTCTCCGCCTCCAGCGCTTTCGACCGCTCCTCCAGATAGACCTTGATCATCGCGACGATGGGGTCGGCGAGGAACAGTCCCATGATCCCGAACAGCGCGCCGAAGAGGATTTGCGCCGCAAGGACGAGCGCGGGCGCCAGGTCGGTGGCGCGTTTGGCCACCATCGGCACGATCAGGTAGCCGTCGACGATCTGCACCACCAGATAGACCCCGAAAGCGTAGAGCCCCGCATCCACACCGGCGGAAAAGCCGACCAGCACGATCAGCACGCCCGATATGATCGACCCGATATTGGGCAGGAAGGCGAACAGCCCGGTCAATATGCCCAGCAGCCCCGCCATCGGCACGCCGCCCGCCCAGAGCAGCAGCCAGGTGCCCACCCCCTCCACCGCCATGCCGATCAGCCGGCCGAACATCAGCCGCCGCAAGGTCCAGCCCATCCTGTCGGCAATGGCGTAGAAGCGGCCGCGCTTGTCCATCGGCAGCATCCAGGCGACGCCGCGCTCGTAGAGCTTGGGCTCGATCGCGATGAAGATGGCGAGCACCAGCATCATCACGCCGCTGGTGATTGCGCCGACCATGGTGCCTACCGCCGCCGTCACCCGGCCGAGCGAACTCATCGCCTGCTGCGCCAGGCTCTTGAAATCCTCCGGCGTGGTGGTGACGCCCAGTTGCTGGAGCCACTGGCCGATGCGGTTCACCTGCGTCTCCACGATGACCCGCATCGCCTGCGCTTGCGCCGCCAGGCTCGAGCCGGTCAGGTAGAAGGTATAGACCAGGAAGGCGAGGGCGGCGATCAGCACGATGGCCAGCCGCCAGCCGCGCCCGATGGGCAGCACCCGGCCCAGCAGCCGCGTACCGCCGTCCATCATCGTCGTCAGCACCAGCGCGCCCATGATCAGCATGATGGGCTGCGCCAGCAGGACGAGCAGGGCGATGGCGATGCCGATGGCGAACCACACGCCGGCCCGCTTGATCTCATGCTGGACCAGCGGGCTGCGCAACTCGCTGGGGCCGGGTTCCTCTATGTGGATTTTCGTCCCGCTCAACCCAAGCCCCTATCGTGAAATGCTTATTTCGGCGGGGTAACGCTCGCCGGGCGCAGGCTGTTCCCCGCGCGGCCACCGCGGAAGGCATGGAGCCAGCTCAGCGGGTTCCAGGATGCATCGCCGTCAAGCGAGAAGGTGATGAATTCCGCCCGCCCGCCAATGGCTTCCCACGGCACCGGCCCGCCCAGTCCGTTCTCCTCCAGCGGTGCGCGGCTGTCGGCGCTGTTGTCGCGATTGTCGCCCATCAGGAAAACGTGATTCGCCGGAATCCGCACTGGCCCGTACCAGTCGAGCGTGCTTGGCCCCATGTCGATGGTGACGTAGCTCCTGCCATTGGGCAGCACCTCCTGCCGCACCGGCAGTTCGCACCAGCTCTTGCCGTTGGCGTCCGTCACCAGCGCGCCGGGAAATTGCATGGGCGGGCAGGGCGCGTTGCCGTCCACGGGAATGCGGATGGGCTTCAACACCCTTTGCGGCACGGGCACGCCGTTCAGCACGACCTGGCCCCCGCGCACCTCCAATATGTCGCCGGGCAGGCCGATGACCCGCTTGATATAATCCTCCCGCTTGTTCTGCGGAGAGACGATGACGATGTCGCCCCGCTCCGGCAGGCGCCCGAAGATCCGGCCTTTCAGGAAGGGCAGCGGGTGGAAGCTGGGGGAGACATAGGACCAGCCATAGGGATATTTGCTGACCACCAGCCGGTCGCCCTTCAACAGCACCGGCATCATCGATTCGCTGGGAATGTAGAAGGGTTTGGCGACGAAGCTGTGGAAGGCCAGCACCGCCAGGATCAGCAGGGCGATGCTCTTCGCCTCGTGCCACCAGTCGAGGGATGCCTTTTCCGGTTCGGAAGCCGGGCTGGGCTGTTCGGACGGGGCGGATTCGTTTTCGGTCATGTCGGCTGCCGTCATGGGAGGATTTCCGGCTGGAGAGGTGCGACGCTTATAACGGCAGGGCTTCGATAATCACAAAGGCCTGCGCCCATGGATGATCGTCGGTGAGCGTCAGGTGAACGACCGGCCGGTGCCCCGCCGGAACCAGCGATTCCAGCCGGGCGAGCGCCCCGCCGGTCAGGTGCAGCGTCGGCACGCCGCTGGGGCCGTTGACGACGCCGATGTCCTTCATGAACACGCCGCGGTTGAAGCCGGTGCCGACCGCTTTCGAAAAAGCCTCCTTGGCGGCGAAGCGCTTGGCGAGCGTGCCCGCCCTGGTGAAGGGGCGGCGGTTGGCCTTGGCCCGCTCCACATCGGTGAACACGCGATTCTCGAACCGCTCGCCGAAGCGGTCGAGCGAATTCTGGATCCGCTCGATATTGCAGAGGTCGGAGCCGAGGCCGACGATCAACGGGCCAGATCCATCTGCCGGCGCATTTCGCGGATGCTGCTCTCCAGCCCGCCGAAGATCGCTTCCCCAATCAGGAAATGGCCGATGTTGAGTTCGGCGACCTGGGGGATCGCCGCGACCGGCCCGACATTGTCGAAGGTCAGGCCATGGCCGGCATGGGGTTCGATGCCGTTCTTGGCCGCCAGCGCTGCCGCATCGGCCAGCCTGCGCAGTTCCTCCGCCCGCTCGGAACCCTCCAGATGCGCGTAGCGGCCAGTGTGCAGCTCGACCACCGGCGCGCCCAGGCGCATGGCCGCCTCGATCTGCGCGGCATCGGGCTCGATGAACAGGCTGACGCGCACGCCGGCCTTGCCCAGCGCATCGACGATCGGGCCGAGAGCGTCGATCTGCCCGGCCGCGTCCAGCCCGCCTTCGGTGGTGCGTTCCTCCCGCTTTTCCGGCACGATGCAGGCGGCGTGCGGCCGATGCCGGAGCGCGATGCCCAGCATTTCCTGCGTCGCCGCCATTTCCAGGTTCAGCGGCACGGTGAGCGCCGCCATCAGCGTGGCGATGTCTTCGTCGCGAATATGCCGCCGGTCCTCGCGCAGATGGGCGGTGATGCCGTCGGCGCCCGCCTTGGCCGCCAGCAGCGCGGCCTTGACGGGATCGGGATGCGTTCCCCCGCGCGCGTTGCGGATGGTCGCCACATGATCGATGTTGACGCCCAGGCGCAGATGAGCGGGGGTTCGGGACATGGGCTACTGCTTCCGGCTGCCCGGCTTGATCGCCGGGATCGCCGCCAGTTCGGGCGGGACCTGATCGGCGTCGTAGACCGGGAAGTTGATGCTGACGAGCGGATAGAAGGGCACGCCCAGCTCCACCTCTCCGGCGGAACGGTCGACCAGCGCGGCTTCCGCTATGACGATGCCGCCCTCCGCCTCGACCGCCTCTATCGCCTGGCGGGAGGAGAGGCCGGTGGTGACGACGTCCTCCACCATCAGCACCTTCTGCCCCGGCGCGATGGCGAAGCCGCGGCGCAGTTCGAACGTGCCTTCGGGGCGTTCCAGGAACACGGCATCCTTGTCGAGCGCGCGGCCGATTTCATGGCCGATGATGAGGCCGCCCATGGCGGGGGAGACCACCAGGTCGATTTCCTGCCGCAGTTCGCGCGGCAGCTTCTGCACCGTGGCGCGCGCCAGCCGCCCTGCGCGTTCCGCGTTCATCAGCACGCGCGCGCACTGCAGGTAATTGGCGCTGCGGCGGCCCGAGGACAGAATGAAATGCCCCTCCAGCAACGCGCCTGCAGCCCTGAATTCCGCTAATACTTCCTCGTCGGTCATCCGTGTCTTCGATCCATGGCTTACCCTTCATGGGTCGCCCCATGATCGCGCCCCTGTGCGCGGAGAGCGAGATAGGCTCACCAACTAGGCGTTGCAACAGCGAAGAAAATCTGGTTGTGGAAGCTTGAGGCGTAAAAAAAGATGCTTATAAGCTGCGGCAGACCGATACGGGCGGGGGGGACGTGTATGCGTGTGTCTTCGTTGCAGCGGCGCCAAGGGGTTACGGGGTAAGAAGACGCTTATGAACAAGGTGAAATCGCTCGTTCTCGCCGGGTTGTTGGCCTTTGCGCCCACGCTCGCCATGAACGGTCCGGCACTGGCCCAGGACAATGCCGCCGTCGCGGCTCCAGCCGCCGGGAACGAAGCCGCGGCCGCTGATTCGGCCGGCAATGCAGCGGCGCCCGCCGCGGATGCCGCGCCCGCGGCGAAGGTGGCCGCGCCGCCCCGGATGAAGCCCACTCCGGGCATCGGCATGCCGATGCCGGGCGAAATCACCCTCCAGAAGCAGTTCTCGCCCACCGGGCACACGGCGCGCTGGTTGCATGACGTGATGCTGGTGCCGATCATCACCATCATCTCGATCTTCGTCCTGGTCCTGATGCTCTATGTGATGGTCCGGTTCCGCCGCAGCGCCAATCCGACGCCGTCCAAGACATCGCACAATACGGTGATCGAGGTGATCTGGACCGTGGTGCCGGTCGTGATCCTGCTGGCCATCGCCGTGCCGTCGATCGGCCTGCTGGCGGACCAGTACAAGCCCGCCCCCAAGGATGCGCTGACCGTCAAGGTCACCGGCTATCAATGGTATTGGGGCTATGAATATCCCGACAACGGCATTCCGGAATTCGTTTCGAACATGCTGCCCAAGGACAAGGCGGAGGCGAATGGCGAGCCCTATCTGCTGGCGCCCGACAATCGTCTGGTCCTGCCGGTCGGCCGCCCGATCAAGCTGATCATCACCGGCGCCGACGTGATCCACAGCTTCGCGGTCCCCTCGCTCTGGGTGAAGATGGACGCGGTGCCGGGCCGCCTGAATGAGAAGAGCTTCACCATCGAGAAGCCGGGCGTCTATTACGGCCAGTGTTCCGAGCTTTGCGGCGCGCGCCACGGCTTCATGCCGATCGCGATCGAGGCGCTGGAGCCCGCGCAGTTCGACCAGTGGCTGCTGTCGCAGGGCGGCACGCTGAAGGCCGCCGCACCCGCGGCCACGGCCGAAGCCGCCGCGCCCGCAGCCGCTCCTGCCGCCAAGCTTTGATGTAAGGGCATAGACGCCATGACCACCATTACCGCAGATCATCACGGCGATCATGCTCATGAGCATCATGACGCCGACCACAAGCCGGCCTTCTTCCAGCGTTGGTTCATGTCGACCAACCATAAGGACATCGGCACGCTCTACCTGATCTTCGCGATCATCGCCGGCATCATCGGCGGCGCGATTTCCGGCCTGATGCGCGCCGAACTGGCGCAGCCGGGCATCCAGTATCTCCAGACCTGGGCGCAGTTCAGCGACGGTCCCGAAGCGACGCTGGACCAGGCCTATCACCTGTGGAACGTGCTGATCACCGCCCACGGCCTCATCATGGTCTTCTTCATGGTGATGCCCGCGATGATCGGCGGCTTCGGCAACTGGTTCGTGCCGATCATGATCGGCGCGCCGGACATGGCGTTCCCGCGGATGAACAATATCAGCTTCTGGCTGCTCATCCCCGCCTTCGTCCTGCTCCTCGGCTCGACCTTCGTGCCCGGCGGCACCGGAAACGGCGCGGGCACCGGCTGGACGGTCTATGCGCCGCTCTCCACCAGCGGCTCGGCGGGGCCGGCGGTCGACATGGCGATCCTGTCGCTGCACATCGCGGGCGCCAGCTCGATCCTGGGCGCGATCAACTTCATCACGACCATCCTCAACATGCGCGCGCCGGGCATGACCCTGCACAAGATGCCGCTGTTCGTCTGGTCGGTGCTGGTCACCGCCTTCCTGCTGCTGCTGGCGCTTCCCGTGCTTGCCGCCGCGATCACCATGCTGCTGACCGACCGTAATTTCGGCACGACCTTCTACGATGCCGCCGGCGGCGGCGATCCGGAACTGTACCAGCATCTCTTCTGGTTCTTCGGCCACCCCGAAGTGTACATCATGATCCTGCCGGGCTTCGGCATCATCAGCCAGATCGTCTCGACCTTCAGCCGCAAGCCGGTCTTCGGCTATCTCGGCATGGCCTACGCCATGGTCGCGATCGGCGTCGTCGGTTTCGTCGTCTGGGCGCACCACATGTTCACCACCGGCATGTCGGTCAACGTGAAGATGTACTTCACCGCCGCCACCATGGTGATCGCGGTGCCGACCGGCATCAAGATCTTTTCCTGGATCGCGACGATCTGGGGCGGGTCGATCAGCTACAAGACCCCGATGGTCTGGGCTCTGGGCTTCATCTTCCTGTTCACCGTGGGTGGCGTCACCGGCGTGGTGCTGGCCAATGGCGGCGTGGACGACGTGCTGCACGACACCTATTATGTGGTCGCGCATTTCCACTATGTGCTGTCGCTGGGCGCGGTGTTCGGGCTGTTCGCCGGCTTCTACTACTGGTTCCCGAAGATGTCGGGCCGGATGTACAACGAGTTCCTCGGCCATCTGCACTTCTGGGTGTTCTTCGTCGGCGTGAACATGCTGTTCTTCCCGATGCACTTCCTCGGCCTGTCGGGCATGCCGCGCCGCTATCCCGACTATCCGGAAGCCTTCGCCTATTGGAACAAGGTCGCCAGCCACGGCTATGAGATCATGGCGGCCGGCATGCTGATCTTCTTCGTCAACCTTGTCTGGTCGCTGGTCGCCGGCAAGAAGGCGGAGGGCAATCCGTGGGGCGAAGGCGCCACGACGCTGGAATGGACCCTGTCCAGCCCGCCGCCCTTCCACCAGTTCGAGACGCTGCCGGTCATCGACTGACCGCAGGCAAGGGCGTTCCGGTTTGCCGGAACGCCCGGATTGGCGTAAAGGCCGCCAATCCCGGAATCAGGGCGATCCCGGCGCGGCCGTCGCGCCGGGTTGCCGCATGAGGAGATTATGGCAAGCACGCCGATCATGACCGAAGGTTCGGCTCCTGTGATTCCCGCGCACTGGCGGGACTTCGTCGCGCTGACCAAGCCCAGGGTGATGACGCTGGTCGTCTTTACCGGGCTGTGCGGTCTGCTCGCGGCGCCGGGACATATCCACCCGGTTCTGGCCTTCACGGCGATTCTCTGCATCGCGCTGGGCGCGGGCGCCGCGGCGACGCTCAACCAGTGGTATGAAGCCGACATCGACGCGAAGATGAAGCGCACGGCCAACCGGCCGCTGCCGGCCGGGCGGATGGACCGCCAGTCGGCGCTGCATTTCGGTGTCGGGCTCTCCTTCTTCTCGGTCCTGCTGATGGGCGTCGCGACCAACTGGCTGGCGGCGGCGGTGCTGACCGTGTCGATCCTCTTCTACGTCTTCGTCTACACCATCTGGCTCAAGCCCAGGACGGCGCAGAACATCGTCATCGGCGGCGCGGCGGGCGCCTTCCCCCCCGTCATCGGCTGGGCGGCGGTGACGGGCGACATCGGCGCCCTGCCGGTTGCGCTGTTCATGCTGATCTTCTTCTGGACGCCGCCCCATTTCTGGGCGCTGGCCCTGTTCGTGAAGACGGATTATGCCGCCGCCGGCATTCCCATGCTGCCGGTCGTTTCCGGCGAGGTGGCGACGCGGCGCCAGATCTGGTTCTACACCGCGATCATGGCCGTCGCCGCCATGGCGCCGGTCCTGCTGCGCCTCACCGGGCCCATCTATGGCACCACGGCCCTGCTCGGCACGGCGCTGTTCGTGGCCCTGGCCTTTCAGGTGTTCCGCCGGCGCGAGAGCGATCCCGCGCGCATGACCCCGGAAAAGCGCCTGTTCAAATATTCGGTCCTCTACCTCTTCCTCCTCTTCGGCGCGGTGGTCGTGGACCGCTGGGTGGCCGCATGACCCCCGAGGAAGACCGGCAGGTCCGCGCGCGGCAGAAATCCCGTGCCATCGTGACGGGCGTGCTGCTGGGCGCGCTGGTCATCCTTTTCTACGCGATCACCATCGCCAAGATCGGCGGCGGCCAGTGATGGCGAGCCTGCCGCCATCGCCTTTCGACCGGGACCGCCGCAACCGGCGGACCATGATCGGCATGGCGGGCGTCGGTCTCGCCATGCTGGGCCTGGGTTTCGCTTCCGTGCCGCTCTACCGCATGTTCTGCGAGCAGACCGGCTTCGGCGGCACCACGCAGCGGGCGGCCGCCGATGTGCAGGTCAGGGAAGCGGTGGGCCACCGCATGTCGATCCGCTTCGATTCCAATGTGGCGCCGGGCATGCCGTGGCAGTTCCATCCCGAACGCCGCACCCAGACCGTGACGGTCGGCGCGCGCAACATGGCGATCTTCGTGGCGAAGAACATGTCGGACAAGCCGGTGACGGGGACCGCGAGCTTCAACGTCACGCCGCTTCAGGCGGGCGCCTATTTCACCAAGATCCAGTGCTTCTGCTTCACCCAGCAAACGCTGCAGCCGGGGGAGCAGGTGCGCATGCCGGTGATCTATTATGTCGACCCGAAGATATTGACGGACGCCGACAATAAGGACACGCAGGAAATCACGCTCAGCTATACCTTCTATCCTGTTGAGCAGGACAAGAAGCCAAGCTAAGGCACAATCATAACGCGAACGGGGATGAGAAACGTCATGGCAGGCGCCAAGAACCACGATTATCATATTCTTCCGCCCAGCATCTGGCCCTTTTTCGGCTCCATGTCGGCGCTGGTCATGGCTTTCGGCGCGATCATGTGGATGCATCCCGATGCGCTGCCCGCCGGCGGCGGCTGGGTGTTCCTGATCGGCGTCGCGGGCGTGCTGTTCACCATGTACAGCTGGTGGGCCAATGTCATCGCGGAGGCGCATGCGGGCGATCATACGCCGGTGGTGCAGCTTCACCTGCGCTACGGCATGATCCTGTTCATCGCGTCGGAAGTCATGTTCTTCGTGGGCTGGTTCTGGTCCTTCTTCGACTTCTCGCTCTTCCCCAGCCAGTTGGCGCCGATCGAGGGCCTGTTCCCGTCGAAGGGCATCGAGGTGATGAACGCCTTCGAGCTGCCGCTGCTCAACACGCTGATCCTGCTCTGCTCGGGCACGACCGTCACCTGGGCGCACCATGCGCTGATCCACGGCGACCGCGAGGGGCTGAAGAAGGGGCTGACGCTGACGGTCATCCTGGGTGTCCTCTTCTCCTCCATCCAGGCCTATGAATATGCCCATGCACCGTTCCCCTTCGGCGGCAGCCCCTATAGCTCCGCCTTCTACATGGCGACGGGCTTCCACGGCTTCCACGTGCTGATCGGCACCATCTTCCTGCTGGTGAACCTGATCCGCGCGCACAGGGGCGACTTCACCCCGCGCCAGCATTTCGGTTTCGAGGCGGCTGCCTGGTACTGGCATTTCGTCGACGTGGTGTGGCTGTTCCTCTTCGTCGCCATCTATGTCTGGGGCGGCTGGGGCGCGCCGGTCCACGGCGGTTGATCCTTCCGCCGATGGATTTGCGAAAGACGGCCGGACCTGTTCCGGCCGTTTTCTTTTTCGGCGGCGGGCATTATGCCTGACCCCATGTCCTCGCTAGATCCTCAATCCCCCATGCCGCAGCCGCTGTTGATCGCTTCGGCCATGGGCGCCTGTCCGCGATGCGGCGCGTCGACGCTGTTCGCGGGGCCCGTTCGCTTTGCCGCTTCGTGCCGGTCCTGTGGGCTGGACTATGGCCAGTTCAATGTCGGGGACGGCCCTGCCGCCTTCCTGACGCTGATCATCGGCGCGCTGATGGTGGCGATGGCGCTGATGCTGGAATTGAAGGTCCACCCGCCGCTCTGGCTGCACATCCTGCTCTGGACGCCGCTGACCGTCCTGGCCGTGATCGGCAGCCTGCGGGTGGCGAAGGGCGCGCTGCTCATCCTGGAATATCGCAACAAGGCGCGCGAGGGACGGTTGACCGCCGGGGACCGCGAGGCATGAGCCGCCGCCTGCCTCTTGTCCCGACGCTGATCGTCGCGGCGGCGGTGCTGGTGATGATCGGCCTTGGCGTCTGGCAGCTTCAACGCCGGGCGGAGAAGGAGGCGACGCTGAGCCTGGTCGCGGCGAATCCGGCCAAGCCTGCCATCGCCTTTCCCGCCCATCCGCCCGTGCCGCCCGAACTTCTGTTCCGGCGCTCCTCCACCCACTGCCTTCGCGTCGTTCGTTGGCGCAGCGAAGCCGGGCGGGCCGCCGATGGATCGGTCGGCTACCGCTATATTGCCGAATGCGCGACGGGCATCGAGGGGCCGGGTGTGCTGGTGGCGGCGGGCGTCGCCAGGACGCCGGACGCCAAGCCCCAATGGCAGGGCGGTCAGATGCGCGGCTGGATCGGGGAGGAACCCGATCACCGCTCGCTCCTGTCGCGGATCGGCGGCCGGGCCATGCCCTTGCGGCCCATGCTGATCGCCGGAGAACCGGTGCCGGGTCTCAAGCCGCTGGCGCCGCCCACCGCCGCCGACGTGCCCAACAACCATCTGGCCTATGCCGTGCAATGGTTCTTCTTCGCCGGCATCGCGGCAGTCATCTACCTCCTCGCGTTGCGCAGACGGACGCCGCGACCTTAATGCTTGCCCGAAGGCGCGTCCGGCGTTACCGCGCTACCCCATCATGCACTATGTGAGCACCAGAGGGAGCGCGCCTGCGCTCGGGTTCGAGGATGTGACGCTGGCCGGGCTGGCGTCCGATGGCGGTCTCTATGTGCCGGAAAGCTGGCCCAGCTTCTCCGCAGACCAGATTCGCGCGCTTTCGGGCCTTTCCTATGTCGAAACGGCGGTACGGGTCATGGCGCCTTTCGTCGCCGGATCGCTGGGCGAAGAGGAATTGCGGGAGTTGTGCACCGCCGCCTATGGCCGGTTCAGCCATGACGCGGTGACGCCGCTGGTGCAGCTCAACCACCGGCATTGGCTGCTGGAGCTGTTCCACGGGCCGACGCTGGCGTTCAAGGATGTGGCGCTGCAACTGCTGGGCCAGTTGTTCGAGCGCTTCCTGTCGCGTCGGGACGACCATCTGACCATCGTCGGCGCGACGTCCGGCGACACCGGATCGGCGGCGATCGATGCGGTCGCCGGACGTGAGAAGATCGACATCTTCATGCTGCATCCGGACGGCCGCGTGTCGGACGTGCAGCGGCGGCAGATGACCACGGTGCTGGCGCCCAATGTCCACAATATCGCCATCGACGGCAGCTTCGACGACGCGCAGGCGCTGGTGAAGGCGATGTTCAACGACGCCGGCTTCGCGCGCCGTTTCAACCTGTCGGCGGTGAACAGCATCAACTGGGCCCGGCTGATGGCGCAGGTCGTCTATTATTTCTACGCCGCGGTTCGTCTGGGGGCGCCCGAACGCGCCATCGCCTTCTCCGTCCCCACCGGCAATTTCGGTGATGTGTTCGCGGGCTATGTCGCGGCGAAGATGGGCTTGCCGGTCGCGAAACTGATGGTCGCGACCAACGTCAACGACATCCTCCACCGCGCGCTGTCGGAGGGTGACTATAGCCAGGGGCAGGTGGTGGCGACCGCCACCCCCAGCATGGACATTCAGGTCAGTTCGAACTTCGAGCGGCTGCTGTTCGACGCGGGCGGGCGCGACGGCAGGGCGCTGGCGGAGCAGATGAAGGGATTCGAGGCGAGCAAGGCGATGCGCCTCACCAATGCGCAGCGGGACGGCGCATCGGCGCTGTTCGCGTCGGCGCGGGTCGATGCCGACGCCATGACCATGGCGATGCGCTGGGCCTATGACGCGGCGGGGCAGGTGATCGATCCGCACAGCGCGGTCGGCCTGGCGGCGGCGCGGGCGATCGACCTCGACCCGGCGGTGCCGGTGGTCACGCTGGCGACGGCGCATGCGGCCAAGTTCCCCACGGCGGTCGAGCGGGCCACGGGAATCCGCCCCTCGCTGCCTTCGCGCGTGGGCGACCTGTTCGCGCGGGAAGAGGCCTATGCCAAGCTGCCCGGCACCTTCGACGCGGTCACGGCCTATGTCGCGGAGCGGGCGACGCCGAGGGGCTGAGGTGAACCTCCAGACCCTTATAGGCGAGTCCTGGTCCGATTATGGCCTGATCGATTCGGGTCATGGGCGGAAGCTGGAGCGCTATGGCCGTTACCGCTTCATCCGGCCGGAGCCGCAGGCGATGTGGGCGCCGGCGCAGGACGATTGGCAGGCCGACGGCGAATTCGTCCCCGGTTCCGACGAGGAGGGCGGCGGGCGCTGGTTCTACGAGCGCCCCGTGCCGGCCGAAGGCTGGCCCCTGCGCTGGAACGAGGTGACGTTCCAGGCGAGTTGCACGCCCTTTCGCCATCTGGGCTTCTTTCCCGACATGGCGCCGGTCTGGGACTGGATGCGCGGCAAGGTCGCGGACAAGGTCAGCGCCGGGGATCAGGCGCAGGTGATGAACCTGTTCGGCTATACCGGCGTCGGCACGCTGGCCATGGCGGCGGCGGGCGCGCAGATGGTGCATGTCGATGCCTCCAAGAAGTCGGTGGCGCAGGCGCGGGCCAACGCCGCGCTGTCGGGGCTGGAGGACCGGCCGGTCCGCTGGATCGTCGACGATGCGGCGAAGTTCGTCGCGCGCGAGGTGCGGCGCGGGCGGCGCTATGACGGCATATTGCTCGATCCCCCCAAATATGGCCGTGGGCCCGATGGTGAGGTCTGGCGGCTGGAGGAGGATCTGCCGGGGCTGATCGCCCATTGCCGGCAATTGCTGGATGCGGACAGCCGCTTTCTGTTCCTGACCGTCTATGCCGTGCGCATGTCGGCGCTGGCCATCGGGGAATTGCTGCGCCAGGCCTTTGCCGATCTGCCGGGCACCGTGGAAGCGGGCGAACTGGCGGTGCGCGAAGAGGCGCGCGGATTGATGCTGCCCACCGCGATCTGGGCCCGGTGGAGCCGCTGAGTCCATTCCGTCATTGGGCGACGGGCGGCTGAAGTTTGTTCCGTCTGCGTGGTCCAGACGTGTCGACCGGGCTCCTGCCCGCTCCCGATTAACGCGGTGCGCTTTAGAAACTGGCCTTCAGCCCGTCGATCACGAACTGAGCGGCCAGTGCCGCCAGCAGGACGCCCAGCAGCCGCGTGATCACCGCTTCGATCTTGGCGCCGAGCAGCGCCATGATCGGCCCCGCCGCCAGCAGCGACCCCAGCATCAGCACCAGCGTCACGACCACCGCGCCGATCACCACCAGCCGCTCGCTCAGCCCTTCCGCCCGCGACATCAGCAGCATGACCGTGGCGATCGAACCCGGCCCGGCGATCATCGGCATCGCCATGGGGAAGACCGAAACATCCTCGACCTCGGGCGTTTCCGCGATCTTCTGGGCCCGGTCCTCTCGCCGCTGGGTGCGCTTTTCGAACACCATGTCCATGGCGATGATGAACAGCATGATCCCGCCCGCGATGCGGAAACTGTCAAGCTCTATTCCCAGCACGCCCAGCAACTGCTTGCCCCAGAGCGCGAACAGCAGCAGGATGCCTGCGGCGATGGCCACGGCGCGGATCGCCATGCCGCGCCGCTGAATCTGCGTCGCGCCGGTGGTGAGGCTGGCATAGATCGGCGCGCAGCCCGGCGGGTCGATCACCACGAACAGGGTGACGAAGGCGGAGATGAACAGTTCCGTCATTGCGCCGCGGCCACCCTGTCGTCGATCACCGTTTCATAGCCGGTGCCGTTCCACATGCGCACGGTCACGCGGCGGCTGCCGTCCGCGGCGGCCTCTGCGCTCCAGCTCAGGCTTTCGTCGCGGGGAGCCGGCTGTATCCCGCCCGTTTTGCGATCCGGAGGGGGAACGGCCGGCCGGGGGGCGTCGCCGGCGCGGCCGCGCTTGCAGGTCGCGACCTTGCCGATGAGGAATTCGGGCGCTTCACGGGCGCTGGCGAGCGTGTCGCCATGGTCCATGATCCATTTCCATTCGCCCTTCCTGTCCCGTTGCCAGATGGTGGTGAAATAGCCGACCGATCCGTCCGGCCGCTTCCAGCCGCCGGTGCTGGCCGCCAGATTGCCGTCGCAGGACACATAGATGGCCGACGGCGTCCAGCTTACCGGGGCGGGCGGATCGGCGCGGCCCTTCAGCCATTGCTTCGCCAGCACCCGCTGCGGCACGAACATCACCGCCTCGTCCGCCGCCGTTGCGCGGAAGGCGGTCCATTGCCCCTTCTGCTGCGCCAGCCGGTTGAAGGCGAGTTCGGCGGCGAATACGGAACTGGGATCGGGTTGATAACGCATGGGCGGGCGCGCGCCCACCAGCGCCGGCAATGTCAGGGCAAGAAGCGCGGCGCGCGCCTTCACAGCCCCTCCGGCTTGGGCAGTCCGGCCCGCGCATGCGCCGCCACCAGCGTATTGCGCAGCAGGACGGCGATGGTCATCGGCCCGACGCCGCCCGGCACCGGGGTGATGGCGCGGACATGCGCCAGCGCCTCTGCCGTGGCGACGTCGCCGACGATCCGGCTCTTGCCGTCATCCGTATCGGTGATGCGGTTGATGCCGACGTCGATCACGGTCGCGCCGGGCCTGATCCATTCGCCCTTCACCATTTCCGCCCGGCCCACGGCGGCGACGACGATGTCGGCGCGATGCACCACCGAGGCGATGTCCCGCGTGCGGCTGTGCGCGATGGTGACCGTGCAATTTTCCGCCAGCAGCAATTGCGCCATCGGCTTGCCCACGATGTTGGAGCGGCCGACGACCACCGCCTCCAGGCCGGAAAGGTCGCCCAGCTCATCCTTCAGCAGCATGATGCAGCCCAGCGGCGTGCAGGGCACCAGCGCCTCCTGCCCCGTGGCGAGCAGGCCCGAATTGACGACATGGAACCCATCCACATCCTTGGCGGGATCGATCGTGCCGATCACCGATGCTTCGTTGATGTGCGACGGCAGCGGCAACTGGACGAGGATGCCGTCCACCCGGTCGTCGGCATTCAGTTCCTCGACCAGGTCCAGCAATTCCTCCTCGCCTATGGAAGCGGGCAGCTTGAACTCCATGCTTTCCATGCCCACGGCGACGGTCATCTTGCCCTTGTTGCGGACATAGACGGAACTGGCCGGGTCCTCGCCCACCAGCACCACGGCCAGACCCGGCTTGCGTCCCGTCTTCGCTATGAAAGCGCCGACCCCGTCCGCGACCTTGCCGCGAAGCGTCTCCGCAAAGGCCTTGCCGTCGATGATCTTGCCGATGGTCATGATGCTTCACCCTGTTCTTCGATAATGGTGGAGAGCCGGCCATAGGCCAACGCTTCACCGCCCCCCTTGATCCGCAGCCGCTTTAGCCGGTTGGTGTCGCCCGATTCCAGCGAAATCGCGCTGCGGGGCCAATCCAGCCGCTTCGCCAGCAGCGCGATCAGCGCCGCATTGGCCTTGCCCTTTTCCGGCACGGCGCGGACGCGGGCGCTCAGCCACGCCGCGCCCCTGTCGTCCGTCCAGACGCCGCCGACCTCCTCCCGCGTCGCGCCCGGCGTCAGACGGACGGAGAGGAGGAGATCGTCGCCGTCCCGGCTCCAGACCGTCACACCAGCCCGAACAGCGGCGGCAATATGGCCTGGCGGATGATGAGGATGCCCAGCAGCACGACCATGGGCGACAGGTCGAGCGCGCCCAGGTCCGGCAGCACCCGGCGGATGGGATTGTAGATGGGCGCCGTCATCCGATCCAGCGCGACCATCACGGTGCGCACGAAATCATTGGAGAGATTGACGACATTGAAGGCGATCAGCCAGCTCATGATGGCCTGGATGATGATGATCCACCACAGCACATCGAGCAGGATGACGATGATCTGATAGAGGGCGTAGGCCATGCGATCTCCGAATTGATGGGCATTCGCTCTAGAGCGATTTCAAGCCGGATGGAACATCAGACGGCCCGGAAATCGCGGAAAGCAAAGCTGATGGAGCCGAGGGGATGCCTGCATCGCCAGCGCGGTGGGGGATTATTCCACCAGATGCAAGGCCCGTTCGGCCAGCGGCATGGATTTCGCCGGCCCCGCCGCTATACCCCGCCCCATGGAATTTCGCGACGCCACGCCCGAGGACGCTCCGCTGATCGCCGCCTGCCATGTGGCAAGCTGGCGCGGCGCCTATGCGCATTTCATGGACCCGGCCTATCTGGCGGGCGGGATCGAGGCGGAGCGATTGGCGCATTGGAGGCGGCGGCTGGCCGAAGCAGCGCCCACACAGCGGATCATCGTCGCGGAAGAGGAGGGGCGGCCGGTCGGCTTCGCCTGCCTGGTCGGCGCGGATCATCCGCGCTGGGGCACGCTGGTCGACAATCTCCATGCCCTGCCGGACGCCAGGGGCAAGGGGCTGGGCAGCGCCTTGTTGGCCGAGGCGGCCCGATGGTCGCTGGAGCATTTCCCCGGAAGCGGCCTGTACCTCTGGTGCTATGCCGACAATCATGCGGCGCGGGGATTTTATGGGCATCGCGGCGGGCTCGTGGTGGAAAACACGGCCAAAGCCGGTCCCGATGGGCGCACCTTGCCGGAGCAGCGCTATCATTGGGCCGATCCGGCGCTGCTTCTCAAGGGACGTTGAAGAGGCAGATGAGTGTGCTCCTGCGCGGGCGGGAGCACATGGCCTTACCGTCCGATCACCGGTGCACCAACGTGCCCGCACCGCGATCGGTGAAGATTTCCAGCAGCATCGCATGCGGCACCCGGCCGTCGAGGATGACGGCGGCGTCCACCCCGCCTTCCACCGCACGGACGCAGGTTTCCAGCTTCGGGATCATGCCGCCGCTGATGGTGCCGTCCTCCTCCAGTCCCTGGATCGCCGCCGGGTCGAGATCGGTCAGCAACTGGCCCTGCTTGTCCAGCACGCCCGCCACGTCGGTGAGGAGGAAGAAGCGCGACGCCTGCAATTCCGCCGCTATGGCCCCTGCCATGGTGTCGGCATTGACATTGTAGGTGTGCCCGTCCGCGCCGATGCCCACCGGCGCGACCACCGGAATGATCCCGTTCTGCGTCAGCGTGTCGAGGATGCTGCGGTCGACCCGCACCGGATCGCCGACAAAACCCAGGTCGACATTGCGTTCTATGCCGGAATTGGGGTCCGCCTCCCGCTTGCCCAGCACCTTTTCGCAGAGGACCAGGCCGCCATCCTTGCCCGAAATGCCGACCGCGCGGCCGCCAGCGCCGGAGATCCAGCCCACGATCTCCTTGTTGATCGATCCGGCCAGCACCATTTCCGCGATCTGCGCGGTTTCCTTGTCAGTGACGCGCAGGCCGCCGACGAACTGCGATTCGACGCCCAGCTTCTTCAGCATCGCGCCGATCTGCGGTCCGCCGCCATGGACGACGACGACATTGATGCCGACCGCCTTCATCAGCACGACATCCTCCGCGAAATCGCGCGCCGCCTCCGGATCGCCCATGGCATGGCCGCCATATTTCACGACGAAGGTCTTGCCCGCATATCGCTGCATATAGGGCAATGCTTCGACGAGGGTTTCGGCCTTGGCGAGGAGCGCCGGATCGGGGGCGTGCTTGCTGTTCATGCGCGGGCGCATAGGGCACTATGCGCCCAGCCGCAAGCTAACGATCCAGCCGCCGCCCCAGCGCGACCAGCGCATAGATGACGGGCGGCACCAGCAGCGCCGACAGCGTGATCTTCGCCAGCATCTGGCCCAGCAGCAGCTCTCCGATCGGGAACACGCCGTAAAAGGCGATGGAGACGAAGAGCAGGGTATCCGCGATCTGCGACAATATGCTTGCGACCGCGGCGCGCAGCCAGAGCAGGCGGCTGCCCTCCCGCCCCTTGAGCGCGGCGAAGAGGGTGACGTTCAGCGTCTGCGAAATGCCATAGGCGATGATCCCGCCCAGCCAGATGCGCGGCGTGCCGCCCATCATCAGCGCGAAGGCGTCGCGCCTTGCCGGGTCCATGTTGCTGGCGGCGGGCACGGACAGCACGACGATGGACAGCAATATGGAGGCGATCAGCGGCAGGAAGCCCACCTGCACCAGCCGGTTGGCGACGGCGCGGCCATGCAGTTCCGCCACGGCGCTGGAAATCGTCACCAGCAGCAGGAAGGCGAATATGCCTGCCTCCACCGCCAGCGGACCAAGGCCGAACCAGGGACCGATGGCGGACAGCGGCCCCAGCGTCACCTGTTTGTTGCCGAGCACGCCCGCAATGCAGACCATGCCGCCGTAGAAGATCGAAAAGACGAAAAGCGAACGCGCAATGGGCGCGGGATGCGAAGCCATTGCCGGCACTTACCGGGGTTTCGGCGGAGTGGGAAGTGCTTAGAAGGCGGGGCAGCTTCCGTTCGCCCGTTCAGCTTTCCAAAACGCCCTTGGCGGCGCGCAGCCCCACCTTGCCGTTCCGCGCGAGTGTGCGTTTCAACACTTCCGGACTCGGCGCGACGAGGAAGCCGAAGCTGACGCAGCCCTGTTTCGTCTCCACCGCATGGTGCAGGCGATGGGCCTGGACGATCCGCTTCATATAGGCGGAGCGGGGGACGTGGCGATGGCCGATGCGGCGATGGACGATGATGTCGTGGAAGCCGAGATAGATGGCGCCATAGGCCGCGATGCCGGCGCCCATCGCCGTCGCCCAGTCGCCCCACTGCCACTGCACGCCGCCCAGCAGCAGCAGGATGGAGGGCATGGCGAAGATCACGAAATAGAGGTCGTTCGCTTCCCAGCGGCCGGTGCGTTCCCGATGGTGGCTGGCGTGCAGGAACCAGCCCGGCCCGTGCATCACCCAGCGGTGCATGACATAGGCGAAGCCCTCCATCGCGGCGACTGTCGCGAGGAAGATGAGGATGAGCGAAAGGGCGGTCATCGGCGCATTATAGGTTGCGACCTGCATGCAGGCGAGCTGCAAAGGACAAAAAAAGGCCGCGACCGAATGGATCGCGGCCCTTCGTAACTTGTCGTGCGATCAGAAGGACGCGGTAACCGAACCTACCACGCCGCCCCTGGCGGCATCGCGGAAGTTGCCAGCGCCAGCATTCGGCCGGAAATGGGTGTCGGTGTCCACATAGCTGACGCCGAAGGTCAAATGGCTCCAGGTGTAGGTCGCGCCGATGCTCCAGTCGGTATAGCCTTTGCCCACGGGAACGAGATAGCTCGGCCCGAAGCTGTGGCCCAGATGTGCCGACACGCCCAGCGGGGAATTCGGAATGCTGGCCGACAGGTCACCGGCAAGGTACAGATTGTCTTCCTTGTGAACGCCGTCGACGGTGAGCGCCTTGGCCTTGGGAGCATAGTTGGCGGTCAATTTGGCGGTCGCCGGGCCGAAGGTGCCCTTGATCGATGCATAAGGCTCGACGAAGTCGGTGTTGCCGCCGCCCGAGCCGGGATAGTAATAATAGAGTACGCCGACATCGAACGTGGCCGCGCCGACGGTCTTGGAGTAACCGGCGATCAGGTCAAGTTCCTGATCGCTGCCAGCGGCGACATAGTCATCGATCGAGCTGCCCCAGGTCGAGACGTAGAAGCCCGAACTGTGCGTCACGGTGAGGCCGCCCTGCAATGCGAAGCGCTTGTCCGTCTGCGAAATGCCGCGGAAGCGATAATCCGTGACCACGGCAGCGTTGCCGGTCACGGTGAGATCCGGAGTGGGCTCGTCCTGAGCGAAGGCCGGTGCCGACATGGCGGCAAGGGCAAGGGCCGAGAGGCCGAGTATGGACTTACGCATATGATTTCCCCTTGATGGTATCTGCGATCGTCCCACCTGCGTCATGGTCCCGGATCTCTATCGCCCTGCACGGGATGGACCGGGTTGCCTCAACGAAGGAGGGGATGCCTTTCCCCGCTGCGGCGCACAAGATTTTATTGCTAGTCGATGAAGTTTGCTGCTGTAATGTTGCTGGTCTGCAACAAAATCAGGCATGATTATGGCACCGGGCGCGGCCGCGCACGGTTTTTGCCGCAATTCGGGACGGGCCGGCTAGGGGAAAAGGGGCGCTGAATCCCGCGCCGCGTGAATGACGCGCTGCGGATAGGGGATGGTGATGCCATGTTCGCGGAACAGCAGCCAGAGCCGGCCGAGCACATCGGACTTCACATTGCCGACGCCGCTTTCCGGGTCGCTGATCCACACCAATATGTCATGTTCGACCCGGTTCTCGCCAAAGGCGGTGAGCCAGACATTGGGCTTGGGATTGCGGAGCACGCGGGGGCTTTCCTGCGCGGCGCGCAGCATCAGTTCCTGCGCCAGCTTCAGGTCGCTGTCATAACCGATGCCGACGGGGATGCGGACGCGGACGTTGCGGTCGGAATAGGACCAGTTCTCCACCTCCTGCGTCATCAGGTTTTCGTTCGGGATCAGATGTTCCTTGCCGTCGCGGGTGATGACGCTGACGGCGCGCACGCCGATCTTGTTCACCCAGCCGAAGCTGTCGCCCACGACGATGACGTCGCCCGGCTTGATCGATCGGTCCATCAGCAGGATGATCCCGGCGATCAGATTGCCGAATGTCTTCTGCAGGCCGAAACCCACGGCCAGCCCCAGCGCGCCGGAGAAGACGGTGAAGGCGGTGAGGTCTATCCCCAGCAGGTCGACGCCGATGAAGAAGGCGGCGACGACCACGACGATGGCGGCCAGCTTCTGCGCCAGCAGCTTCTGCGTGGCGTCCAGTCCATGGGCGCGGCTGATGCTGCGTCCGACGATGCGGTTGGCCAGGCGGACCAGGGCGAACAGCGCGACGCAGATCGCGGCCATGCTGACCAGCCCGAGCAGGGAGACGCGCCGCCTGCCGAGGTCGAGGCCCACGCCGTCCAGCATGTCCGCCACCGGGGCGAAGCCGCCGCTGCTGCCGGAAAGGACCATCACGAACAGCAGCAGGGCGATCGGCAGCACGGCAAGGCGCGCTATGGCGAGGCTGCGCAATATGTGCACGGCCAGCAGCGAGAGGGACAGGGCGAGCGCGGCGCTCAGGATCAGATGGGCGAAGTCCCCGATCGGCCAGAAGGCGACGGCCAGGGTCATGACGAGGGCGGCGATGGCGTGGCGCAGGATCGGGCGCAGATGCCCCGCCAGCGCCTCCCCCAGGGCGCGGAAGCGGTGACGCAGGCGCGGCGAGGCGAACCGGGCGACGGCGCTGGCGACCAGATGGATGGCGACGGCCAGCGCCAGCGCGACCAGGGGATGGACGATGGCGGGATCGCCCGGCAACAGGGACAGGAGATCGGGCAAGCCCGGCGTCATCCGCGCATGGCCCGGAAGCGGGCAAGGCCCGCGTCGAGATCGGCTATCAGGTCGTCGCTGTCCTCCAGCCCGATCTGGAGCCGGACGAGCGGCCCCTCCGCCTGCCAGGCGGTGGCGGTGCGGTAGCGCGCCGGATCGACGGGCAGGGCGAGGCTTTCGAAGCCGCCCCAGCTATAGCCGATGCCGAAATGGGCGAGACCGTCGATCAGGGCGGCGCGGGCCTTTTCATCGCCGCCCTTGAGGACGAAGCTGAACAGGCCGCTGGAGCCGGTGAAATCGCGTTGCCACAGGGCATGACCGGGGCAGGAGGGCAGGGCCGGGTGGAGGACGCGGGCGACATCGGGCTGCTGCGACAGCCATTGCGCGATGCGCAGGGCGCTGGCCTGGTGCTGGTTGAGGCGGACGCCCAGGGTGCGCAGGCCCCGCGCGGCGAGCCAGGCGTCGTCGGGGCTGGTCATCTGGCCAAACAGATAGGCGGCCTGGCGGATTTTCGGGAAGAAGGCCGGGGTGGCCGTCGCCGATCCGATCATCACGTCGCTATGGCCGACGATATATTTGGTGCAGGCGAGGATGCTGATGTCGACGCCATGGCTGAGCGCCGGGAAGAACCAGGGCGTGGCCCAGGTGTTGTCGATCAGGGTCGCGATGCCCCGGTCGCGGGCTATGGCGGTGATGGCGGGAACGTCCTGCACCTCGAAGGTCAGGCTGCCGGGGCTTTCCAGGAAGATGGCGCGGGTGGCGTCGGTGATGAGGTCCGCGATCCCGGCGCCCACGGTCGGGTCGTAATAGACCGTCTCTATGCCGAGCGGACACAGCATCTGCTCGCAGAAATTGCGGGTCGGGTCATAGGCGCTGTCGACCATCAGGAGCTGGTCGCCGGGTTTCAGCACCGCCATCAGCGCGCAGGCGATGGCCGCCACGCCCGATGGGTAGAGCATGGTGCCTTCGGCGCCCGGCTCCATTTCGGTGAGGGCGTCCGACAGGCTCCATGCCGTCGGCGTGCCCTTGCGCCCGTAGAACAGGCGTTCATGCGTGCTGCGCCCCGCCGCGCTGCGCAGATGCGCGACATCGTCGTAGAGAATGGTGGAGGCCCGCCAGACCGGCGGGTTGACGATGCCGCCGGGCTGGCCCGGCATGCCCGTCCATTCGGGCTTGCGGCCTGCCTGTGCGATCTGGGTCAGGGGCTTGCGGTCGCGCGGCTTGTCGGCATCCTGGCTCATGCGGCGGGGCCGGTCGCTTTCGGCGTGGCCGGGTCCAGCCCCCATTCGGACCAGCTTCCGTCATAGAGGGTGACGTCGGTCTTGCCGAGCAGTTCGAGGCCCGCGAGCAGGATCGCCGCCGTCACGCCGCTGCCGCAGCTCGTGATGATCGGACGGTCGAAATCGGTCCCGGCGTCGAGGAACAGGCGGCGAAGGTCCTCGCCCCGCTTCATGCTGTTGTCGGCATGATAGAAGATGGAGGAGGGAATGTTGCGGCTGCCCGGAATATGGCCCGACGCCATGCCGGGGCGGGGCTCCTTCTCCTCCCCCGCGAAGCGCGCCGCGCCGCGTGCGTCGAGCACCTGTTCGGCCTGGCTTTCGAGGTTGGCGACAAGATCCTCCTTGGTGCGGACCTGCCCGACGGCGCGTTTCGCAACGGCATTGCCGGGCCGTGGCGGCGGCATGCCGCTTTCCGTCGGCCGTCCCTCCGCCAGCCATTTGGGCAGGCCGCCGTCGAGGATCGCCGCGCCCTTGCCCACGCCATAGAGGCGCATCATCCACCAGCCGCGCGCCGCGCTGTGGGTGGGGCTGTTGTCATAGACGACGATCCGGCTGTCCGCGTCGATGCCCAGCCGGCGGCAGCGCTCCGTCATGAAATCGTCGGTCGGCAGCATGCCGGGGCGCGGATCTTCCGCGTCGGCGAGGCTGGGCAGGTCGAGGAACGCGGCGCCGGGGATATGGACGGCCTCGAACTCGGCCCCGGGATCGCGGGGCACGCCGGGAAGGAACAGGCTGGCGTCGACGATCCGGAGGTCGGGCTTGCCCAATTCTCCCTCAAGCCAGTCGGTCGATACCAATATGTCCATGCGTGCCCTTGCTCCCTCGCTCGTTCGGCCACCTGCATGGGTGGCGCAGAGCCATTCTAGGAGCGGCGGGCAGAGGTGGGAAGGGCCGATTGGCCTTAGCTGGAGAGGTTGAGCGCGGTCGCGCGGCTGCCGGGGGTGCGGTATTGGCGCGGGCCAAGGTCAAGGCGGAAGGGGGAGAGGCGCTCGACCGGGGGCGATTGTTCTTCCCCGACGATGAAGACGCTGCCGCTGCGTCCCGTGCCTTCGCGGTCGCCTGTCCAGCTATAACGGGCGTCGAAGGCGATCAGCGGGATCAGCAGGGCCCGCTGGCCCATGGGAATGGCGGCTATCGCCTGCGCGTCCAGGCGCATTTCCCCGCTGAGCTTCTGCGTCTCGCCGGGCGCGATGGATACCACCGAATGGACAGGGAGGCCGGTTTCGCCCGCGAAGAATGGCTGGAACAGCGCCTGTTGCTGCGCATCGGCATTGGCGATCAGGCTGCGGACCAGGATGTCCTCCGCCGTGCGGCTGCCGCGATTGTGGAGCGTCAGCCGGTAGGCGATGGTCGCGCCCAGCAACGTCAGGCGGGCGGCCTGCACGTCCATGGCGAGATCGATCCATGGGCGGTCGGCATCGTCCGGCGCGGGCTTGGGTTCGGGCGGGGCAGGCATTGCCCCGGCTTGCGGCGGGGGTGCAGCCGGCACGGGCGGCGGCGCGGCTTCGGCTTCGTAGGGCGGTTCCTCCGCCGCGCCCTGCTTGCGGCGGCGCAGCCGGAAGCGGGCCCCGATCAGCAGGACGGCGGCGACCGCTGCGGCGGCGGCGATCCAGGGCCATGTGGGCGCGGGGGGCTGCTGAGGCGGGCCCAGCGGCGCCGG